>CAZFEP010000097.1:0-6226 GCA_964517365.1 uncultured Thiotrichales bacterium
GTAAATTCTAATTTACTGGGAATTTTGAAAGGCTCTAGATGTTTTAAACAATGCGTACGTAGCGTTTTTCGATAGGTCTTTTTATTATCTGAACTTGCTTCACCTACTGTCTTGATGCGTGCGCATACCATGTTACCCATGATAGCGTTCTCTTCACCGTACACCAGCACATCTTCTACAAATTCCAGCTCACTGATAATATTCTCGACTTCGCTTGGGTACACTTTTTCTCCACCGACATTAATAATGTCTGATTCACGCCCCAATATTCGTATCCATTCACCATCCACTTCAACACGATCACCTGTATTCATCCATCCATCGACTATTTCAGGCTGTGGTGCATTAAGGTAACCCAACATACTGCCACTTGATTTAACCCAAAGTGTTTCATCCACCACTTTAGTTTTGCAATTTTCACCATCCATATGAATCCATAAGCCGTTCTCGCTACGAGATTTTGAACGCGGGGAACCAAACTCTGAAGTACCATATTTTTGAATGCTTTTTGCTTTTGGAAACATCAGATCAAGATTTGCCAAACCGGTTTCATTCATAGGTTCTGAGCCAAAAGTTACAATCTGAACACTAGATAGATCAGCACTCTCGTATACACCGGACATGAATAGCAAGCGCAAAAATGAGGGTGATGCTGGAAGCACTTCCACTTTATGCTGTTCAACTAATTTACATATATCTACAGGATTGCGACTAGATGGCAGCACTAACGTGCCTTTGCTAAATAACGTGTAGAAAAGTGTATCTACCCCTGCGATATGGTCAAACAATAGAAAAGCTAAAGTAGAAAAACGCTTATTAGCATTTTCAAATGAAACCAGAAATTTTTCAGCACCATGAAGAATGGCTTTAGGCTTTCCGGTGGTACCGCTTGAAAATATTATAAAACCAGGTTCTGACTGGTCAAATAATTGCTGAAGTAATTTATTATTACCGGTTGAATCATTGCTAGACTCAGAGACTGATAGCTCATATTCAGTAACTGAAATATTGGATGATGCATCAAAATGAAAAACTCTTTCTATATCTGCATCTTTTACTATTTCAGAAATATCTTGATTTTGTGGCGAGAGTAAAGCCACTACGTTGCCGCGCGTAAGTAATGCCAGGAACCATTCGATACTCTTTATATGAAAGTCAGACTGAATTCCAATTACACAATCTGTTTTAATTTTTTGTTGATCTAATTTTTCTTTAGCTTTTAGAACACCTTCAAATAATTGATGATAGCTTATTGAATGGCTTGATGACTTATTGGCTTCAATAATTGCAATTGAATCATTATTCTCAAAACTTTCTAAGAGTTTTTTAATTCGAGCAGACATGAAAAATAAGCGCTATGAAACGAGAGAAATAACGAGCCCTAGTATGAGCATCTTCCTGCATAAACAACTAAGTAATTCCACCTAAATATAGAACTTGGCCTGTAATGAATTCACTTTCTTTTTGAATATAAAAGTCTGTGACATTGGATATATCTTCATATACACCCATACGTTTAATAGCTTGAGTGGCTATTAGATCATCCATTTTATTATCAGAAACACCTTTGATTAAATCTGTTAACACGGGTGTAGGGCCCACTGCATTTACGGTGATATGGTAACCCGCCAATTCACGTGACATGACACGTGTAAAACTTTCTACTGCTGCTTTAGATGCAGCATATGCAGCTTCGCCTTCTAAATCCAATGCTGTCGCTACGGTTGCAAAATTTACTATGCGCCCATACTTTTTTGCACTCATCACCTTCGCAACTTCACGGCAAAATAAAAATGTTCCAAATACATTGGTCGAAAAAATATCGGTTACGGTTTTAAGCGGGGTTAACAACACATGGTTCATAGATGCAATGCCTGCATTATTAATTAATGCATCTATCTTGCCGTATTTCTTTTTAATGGCTCGCACCATCGTTTGGACTGCTTTTTCATCCGCTACATCTACGCAATGATGCTCATAGCCTTCAATTTCTTCATCCATTGGAGAACGCGAACAACCAATGACGGTAAAGCCTTTAGCCAGGTAATAGTCAACTAAATATCGCCCGATACCTTTTCTTGTACCCGTAATCACCATTACTTCGCCAACATGATTAGACATTTAGTTATTACCCTCTAACTCACCCATTACAAACTCAGTCAGACTCGCTACATTTCGATATGGACTATTTCGCATCGACATCGCTTTTTCACTTGCAAGCAAAACACTACTATCAAATTCATCATTCACATTCATTTCAACTTCTGTAACCAAACGAACTAATGACAAAGAATCCAAACCTTCATCCCCTCCAAATATTTCTGTGCTTTCTGAAATATTGTTAAGACTGTCATAATCCAATTCTTCATTAATCTCGGTGAGCGCATCACTAATGATTTTAATTATCTTTTCTTTCACATTTTGCCTCTTGCGTATTACCTTATTGCTTGTTTAATTATTGCTTACCTATTTATCTTTTAAGAATAACTTTTGCTGGGTTGCCTTGTAACATCACATCATTCTTATAGCGCCTATTTACCAGACTATTTGCAACAATAATGGTGTTATCACCGATTTCTGCCCCATCTGTAATAGTGCAACCTGATCCAATCCACACATTATCGCCAATTTTTATTCCCTTAGAGGTTTTTTCAGCATCTTCCAAATGCATATCTTTTTGTGCATAGCTGTAATTCACAGCTACAATATTTACATTAGGGCCACAGATAAAGTTTTTACCAATCGTAATACCACCAGAATCAGAAGCTATAAAACAACCATTAGCAATCCCGGAGCGATCTCCCATCACCAAGGGGCCATCGTTTGCCTTTATTTTTGTGAATGAACTCACCACACAATCTTTACCAAACTTTAGATTCTTAGTAACGTCTACTTCTGCTCGTGGACTTACTTTTGCTCCGTACTTTAGTAGGTAATATAAGGTAACCACAAAAGAGGGTGTGAGCAGTCTTTTTACACCCTTAATAACATTATCAATTTTCATAATTATTTGAATAGCCGTAAGCAGGCAACATACCCTGACCTACCTTAAATTATAAATGGATTTTATGGAGACTAATGTGATTTTCCGCTTACTTTTCGTATTTCACGCCTCTGGTGCTTGCTTGGCTTACCTTCAGACTTAGGCATACTGGCATTTAACAGCTTACGTTGTTGTGTCTTGAGTTCACGCTCTTTTATACTTTCTGGCGTTTCCTCATAAAGCGTTTGCGCTTGTTTAGCCGGCCCACGTTTTTCACTTATGTCCAACACCTCTATTACCGAATGTATCTGGCCTCGAGTGATTTCAAGACGATCTCCAGTTTGGATGGGGCGAGATGATTTTACACGCTGACCATTTACATGAACCTTGCCACCATTTACTGCTTCAGCCGCTACCCCGCGGGTTTTGAAGAATCGTGCTGCCCAAAGCCACTTATCGACACGAAGTTTTTCAGAATTCGTCATCGGCTTATCAATAATCGTTATGTATGAAATTTACAGATAGAAACTTATAGACAGAAATTACGGATAGTTGAGACTGGCATAATTTTCCCAAACTAATTAAATAGCATTTTATACTATTGAATAAATTACATTCACTACACCCAGTAGACAATGTGCTCGGCCACTTCCATTACTTCTGTTTCACTCACTACGCGATTTTTTACTGATTTATTTTTTTCATGCACCATATTGCGATCACCAGAAATTAGATGATGCCACTTAGGTAGTTTTTTACCTTCATGCAGTAAACGATACGAGCATGATTCGGGTAGCCATTTAAAATCCTCAACATCATCCACTTCTAGCTGCAAACAATCATCCACCACTTCTCGACGTTTTGCGTAATCTTTACATTGGCACGTTTTGGCATCCAACATGTGACAAGCTACATCGGTATAAAACAGTTCTTTAGTTTCAGCATCTTCAAGTTTAATTAAGCAGCATTTTCCACAACCATCACAAAGAGATTCCCATTCTTTCTGGGACATCTCTTTAAGTGTTTTAGTTTTCCAGAAAGCTTGCTCTGACTTCACTTTATTTGGAAATCTCGTTTATCATCTGATTTAGACGACTCACAAACGTAGCTGGATCTTCAAGCTGCCCACCTTCTGCAAGAATGGCTTGATCAAATAAAATTCTTGCCCAATCTTCAAAGCGATCCTCGGCCTGCTCATTCTCCATTCGTTGCACGAGTGCATGGGTAGGATTAATTTCTAAAACAGGTTTGCTTTCAGGCATATCATGCCCCGCTTGTTTCATGAGGTTTTGCATATATAAAGCCATATCCTGCTCACTCAATACAATACACGCAGGAGAACTGGTTAGACGATGTGATACGCGTACATCTTCTACTTTTTCTTCCAATACTTTCTTAATCCGTTCTACTAATCCTTTAGCCTCTTCTTCTACTTTCTTGCGTTCTTCTTTATCTTCTTCACTGCCCAACTTATCTAAATCAAGCTCACCTTTGGCTACTGAAGCAAATATCTTTTCTTGATACTCATTTAGGTGACTCATCAGCCATTCATCAACACGATCAGAAAGCAATAACACTTCGATACCCTTCTCTTTGAAAAACTCAAGATGCGGGCTATTTTTTGCAGCTGCATGATTATCTGCCGTTATGAAATAGATCTTTTCTTGCTCTGGTTTCATGCGAGCAATGTAATCGTCCAAAGATACAGTTTGCGCATCGCCTTCTTGATGGGTAGAGGCAAACCTTAATAACTTGGCAATTTTTTCTTTGTTAGCAAAATCTTCACCTGGCCCTTCCTTTAACACCTTGCCAAACACATTCCAAAACTCTTGATATTTGACAGATTCTTTCTTAGCTAAATTTTCTAATAAGCCGAGAACTTTTTTAACCGAACCAGAGCGAATATTATCGATTACTTTATTACTTTGCAGAATCTCGCGAGAGATATTTAACGGCAAATCATTAGAATCAATTATTCCGCGCACAAATCTGAGATAACGAGGCAGTAGTTTTTCTGCATCATCCATAATGAAAACACGCTGCACATAGAGCTTTACCCCATGTTTTGTATTTGGCTCAAAAAGATCAAACGGAGCTTGTGAAGGCACATATAGTAATGAAGTATATTCTGTTTTACCTTCAACACGATTATGTGTCCATAACAAAGGGTCAGAAAAATCATGCCCGACATGCTTATAAAACTCTTTATATTCTTCTTCGCTAATTTCACTCTTTGGGCGCACCCATAAAGCAGAGGCTTTATTTACCGTTTCCCACACCACTTCATCTTTTACATTGTCTTTGTCTTTGCCCTCATCCTTATCTTCTTCAGTGCTTTCTTCTTCCTTTAACATTTCAATTGGCAACGGCACATGATCAGAATAAGTGCTGATAATTGACTTTAAACGCCAACTACTCAAAAACTCATCTTCTTCTTTCTTTAGATGCAAGATCACTTCCGTTCCACGCATCTCTTTTTCAATTTCTTCTAAGGTATAAGAACCTGTGCCTTCTGACTCCCACTGCACCGCTTGATTTTTCTCAAGCCCTGCACGCCGGGTGTTTAGAGTGACTTTATCCGCGACGATAAATGCAGAATAAAATCCAACACCAAACTGTCCGATTAGATGTGAATCTTTGCTTTGATCACCCGTGAGATTATCTAAAAAATCTTTGGTTCCAGATTTGGCAATCGTACCGACATTACTCACTACCTCATCACGACTCATACCAATGCCGTTATCGCGTATGGTGACAGTGCGTGCGTCTTTGTCATATTCAACTTGTATTTTTAACTCTGCATCATCACTTAACAACGAATCATCAGAAATCGCTTCAAAACGCAGCTTGTCACATGCATCGGATGCATTGGAAATCAATTCTCGTAAAAATATTTCTTTATTTGAATAAAGCGAATGAATCATTAAATGTAAAAGTTGTGAAACTTCTGTTTCAAACTGCAATGTTTCTTTCTTGTCTACATTTTTGCCTTCGTTTTTGCCTTCGCTTTTGCTTGTATCTTTATCTGTTTTAGTGCTCATGCTTTTTTGATCTACTTGTGGTTAAGTTAAAAATTAATGGGTTTGAGTATCTCTTTTAAACCGTCGATTAAGAATGCTGATAAGGGTTATCGATTAGGGTTATCGATTTATTTGGCCATCTACTACGAATGATAAATTTTCGCTTGGTGCAGAAGAACCATAATCTGTCATATCTTCCAAAGTTACTTTTAAATTGAGTTGA
>CAZFEP010000097.1:6326-7875 GCA_964517365.1 uncultured Thiotrichales bacterium
AGCCTATTAGGTAACTTGCTCACTGAGCACATTATTGGGGCATTTTATGAAAAATAAAGGCCTCAAGAAAACTTTCCAGTGTTTTTCGAGCTTGCTTGAATTTTGCTGCTGATACCAGCATATCCTCCAGACTTTGAATATATTTACCCGTCTTATCTGGTTGGCCACATTCTTGATATATACCCTGCACATGACTGGGCAACATTTCCAAATGAAACTGCAGTGCAAGAACCGAATCTCCATACGCAAACCCCTGGTTTGAGCAGGCTTCACTAGTCATAAAGCCATGGGCACCTTCTGGAATTGCAAACGTATCACTATGCCAGTGCAGCGCATCAAAACTTGCTGGTAGGCTTACTAATCGTTCATCGATTAAGCTTTTTGTAAGATTAACCTGAAACCAGCCAATCTCCTCATGTTCATTCTTACTTACTTTTGCACCTAATACATCGGCAATAAGTTGAGCACCCAAGCATACCCCAAACACCGGTATGTTTCGTTTAACTATTGATTCTATAAATTCTTTTTCTAACGTCAACCATGGATACTGATCATCATCCCCCACACCCATGGGCCCACCCATCACGACCAATGCATCAATCTCATGAATGGAAGGCAAAGAATGATCTTCATACATGCAGGTACGTGACAAATCACAACCTTTTGAAACAAACACATCTTCCATAGAACCTAAACCTTCAAATGGAACATGTTTTAAATAATGAATACGCATAAATTTCTTAATCAAAAAACAAATTATATGTGTTCATGTATTTTCTTATTCTGCTGCTCATGCTCTAGCAACCATTGTTTTCTTTGCACTAAACTGCCATCCGCATCACCCATAAAACCACCTAAACCTGCAGCGCTGACTACGCGATGACATGGCACTAATAACAATAACTGGTTACGCCTACAGGCATTACCCACTGCGCGTGGTCCTGATTTTATCTTCTTGGCTATTTCCCCATAGGTTATGGTACTTCCAAACGATATTTTTCTAATTTGATCCCATACCCTTAGCTGATAATCTGTTCCTTGTTTACATAAAAACGGCAAATTAAATTCTTTTAGCTCTCCAGAAAAATAAGCTGTAAATTGTTTTTTTATTTCAACAGCAAAGGGGGCTTTATTTGAGACCGCACGCACTTGATCAGCTACCTGCTGAACCTCAGTGACAAAATCATCTTGATAATCTACTGCAATTTTACCGATGGGGGTTTTTACAATTATTTGAGCCATGAGAAATTGTAACGCTTTTAGCCATAAGCCTCACATAGTTGAAACCTATTTCAGAAACCAAAACGCCTCGGTGAACGAGGCGTTTTGGTGTGACTGATTTTTAAATTTTTCTTTTAAATTTTTTCTTTGATTCTAGCCGCCCTACCGGTAAGACCACGTAAATAGTAAAGCTTAGCACGCCTCACATCACCTTTACGTTTCACCTTAACACTTTCAATCAATGGGCTATGCATTTGAAATACTCTTTCAACACCTTCACCATGTGAAAGTTTCCTTACTGTAAAAGCGGAATTTATTCCACGATTAC
>CAZFEP010000098.1:0-7719 GCA_964517365.1 uncultured Thiotrichales bacterium
CTAAGTCAACTAAATCGCGTTGTTTTTTTGCAACAAAATGGAGATAAATTTTAGTGTATTCAGCAAATTAGTCGCAATTCTTCTTATACGCAATGAAATATACGGATTTACCAGGACTGGAGGGAATGTTGTATTAACACAACGTTCTGAAGAAGGAATTTCGTAAATTATTGATATAATTAAAGATTTAGAATAAATGGCCGATAGATTAGGGTTGTTTTGAGCTCACAAACTTTGTATTAGTTGAAAGCTGGCAATAAAACATGTCACGCAAATATATAATTAAGTGAGTGATGCATTATTACAACGAAAATTTAGTGCTCCTTCATCCAGCTAAGCCACTAAGTGCTAAAGACTTTATCGGTATATTTTATGGATTGATCTGGTGACGTTCTATCTCTTTATATGCACCATATATAGTCCAACTATACATTTAATCATTTTTAATCAATATATAAGGACAATCTGGATGTCTGTTAATTTAATAGTAGCGCTATTTATACTTGTGATCGGTGCAGCCGCCCTTATTTGGCACTAGTTGCTGAATATAGATGGATGATGAAGCAGAAGGAATGTAACGTATTTAATCAGTTACTTTACTAGTGTTTATTGATGATACTGGCCTGGTGGTACAAAGTTTAGCTTTTCTTCGGGTTGATATTCACGATCAAAAATAAGCTCAATCGACACTTCACCATTATTTTCTAAGGCCTTTATTTGCTTTAGCTTGGGTAATGCATGTGCAATGTACGCACAGCTTGCTGCAGCAAGCACTTCTTCATCATTCAACGTAGCAGAGATTAGATTTCCCGCTACAAACTCAATGCGTTGTTCCAGGCTTGGATTAGAAACATATTCGTTACCAAGTGTTAAGCCCTGGCTTAATTTTTCTTCCATTAACGAGAGAGATTTTTTTTGCACGTCAGAGAGCACCTTGGTTCGATCATACTCAAGCATAGGCGTTCCGTTAACTTGCACAACTAATAATGTGGAAGTATCAGCATTCATATTCAGTCCAATAATAATTGATAAAAAGTTTTGCTAGGCGAATTTACTAGATGAGTTTACTTGGTTAGTTCTATGAGGATAGTTCAATGAGCTTAGAAATAAATTATAAAGCTTTCTTGTATGCTCGTATTTGTTCGATACGCTGATTGATGATTGGGTTTTGTGGTTCAAGCGACAGTGCTTGCCCATATAAAAATAACGCAATATTGTAATTCTTGCTTTGCACTTGTAATTCCGCCCAATCAGCATAATGTTTTTTTATTGTGCGTAAACCGCTTAGAGCCTCTTGGTTTTGTGGTGATGACCTAAGGATTTGCTGGTAGATGGTTTGAACTTCCTGGTAGGTTTTATAATTTCGGTTATTCGCACCTATTTCTGAATTTATTTGCTGCATCTTTTCTTTTGCTGTAGCTAGCAAGTTTTGATTTTCATTTGGTTGATAGTTTGCTTGAGAACTATTTTGTATTTCTTCACCTACATTATTTGTATTATCATTAGCTTGCAATTGAGCGATAGTTTGTAGTTTATTTATCGCTACCGTGTTGCTTGGGTCAATACCTAGAGCCTTGTTGTAGAAATTTTTAGCACGATCCAGTTCGTTTGTTTTTAGATAATGATTTCCCCAACCCAGGTATTTGTAGTGTACGTTTTGAATGCCTGCAATAGCTTCTTTGTTGTTGGGGTATTTGGCGAGAATTTTTTGATAGGTTTCAAGTGCATTGTCACCAGAGGGTGTAGATAACTGTTTACTGTCAAATTGAAATTTTGCCAATATTAATAAGTCTGATAATTCAGTGTTTAATCGTGGCTCATCTATTTTTTCTGTTGATTGCTCTGTCTGCCCAGATTTTTCATTTGGCTTATCTTTGTTCTTTAGGGCTATTACTTCCGATTTTTTCTCAGTCGTTTTGGCATTGTTAATTTTTGATTTAATATCATTATTGATATCTTTATCAGTGAGCAAATCAGTTTTTTGTACTGTTTTGCTTGATTCTAATGAAGGATCTATACCGCTGATTGTTTTTGAAAGATCAGATGTATTTATCTCAAGATTATTCTTTGCGGTAGTTTGCTCGTTTGTTTCTACTTTTATATCAGTTGGTTTTGTATCAATTGGCAGTTCTTTGTTGTTGGCTGGTGTTGTAGGCACTACTTTATCTAACTTAGCAGTGGTCTCGATAGTTAATTTTTGTTTAACAGGGTTGGGTTTATTTTGTTCTTCACTACCTGAATTTGGATCTGCAACGACTAGTTCTGACTGATTTTCTTGTTTGGAGTCGGGTTCAGCCTGAAATGAAGTAAACGTAATAAAACTGATGATCGCAATGGCAGCTATGCCAGATGCAGCAAATAGAAACTTTTTATTATTATGCTCTGGTATTGTCTTTGGTATCCGGTTAGATGAAGCTATCTCATCTTTTTTGTTTTCTTTTTCAATATTTTTATTGGGGCCCCTCTGCTGTTCATTTTCAGCCTTAAGTTGAATTTTTTCTGAGGTAGTTGGATTTTTTGTTTTTTGAGTAGTAGATTTTTTTGTAGTTACTTTCTTGACAGAAATTTTGGGTACATTTTTTACGCTTTTTTTGTCTGGTTTGTTTGAGCGTTGAATATCATTTATGTATTTATATACTTCATGAGAGGGTGGGTATGCATTTGATAAAGGCAGGTTTTTGTCTCTAGAAAATTGTTGGGCAAAATGAGCTGCCTGGCTAACTATTTTCGAAGATATTCGGTTTAGTTGATCTTTCTTGACAATTGCTGCACACCACTCAAGAATGACATCTAATCGTTGTTGGTCAGATTGAATAAAGTCAGAAATTTCCGCGAGTGATGTTGAATCAAAATCAAGTTGTTTTATGTTGGAAGAAATTTTGTACTTTTTACTTTTTATATAAGTAAGAATTGCATCATTGCTTAAGCTATCAATTGGGAAGTGAGTAAGGTCTTCTGCATTTATTTGCTCAATGGCCAATAGTTGATCTTTAAAATTTAAAGGCCCGGATAAAACTATTTGTAGAGTGTTGGTTTGTTGGTCTACTTTTTTGATCGCTGAAACTAATTTTCCTAAAAAACTAATTGGTAAGCAATGGGCATCGTCTAGTATCACAACCAACTTATCTTCCAAGTCTGTAGACTCTAAAATAAAGTCTTTCATATTCTCTAGTTCAACATTGTCATTATCTTTTGATTTGTCTAAAGAGGGTAGGTCTTTGCCTGATAAAAAGATGGTGCGATTTATTTTAGAGATATCTTTATTTATAGTATGAACGAGTGCAGATTTGCCTTTGTCTTGATTGCCTGTAATCAGGATAAGCATACTGCCGTCCCGAAGAGCCTTAATGACGGATACATATGTGCTTTTAAGAATTGTTTTAGGCGCGATAGCGTCTGAAGTAGTTACTTCAGTCTTGGTTTCATTTTCTGGTATAACAGCACTCATCTATTTGTAAATCAGCAGTCTATATTAACGTTAATGATATAATACCTGACTATATATCCAATAAAATACTCAATAAATATTCTGATGAAGAAATGTTTAGACTGGAGCCATCCCTTGGTGATCAAGCAGGTTTATAATAATGACCTGTAAGGTCCCCAATTCCATAAAGTAATGGTGTCTAGTCAGGCCGCACTCAAGAATCTCTTAATTAATCAGGTATCAAGTAAGTATGTATGGGCAAGAACTGGTCAATGTTTACCTATGCGCCTACAATTCATTGCGAAAAACTAAACCCAACATATGGCATAAATAATCAGATATAAAAACTACTAATACTGCCTAATAGATATAATATATGTTTTAAATACATTTTTAAGGAGTAACCGTGAGTAATAAGCAAGAGCAAGGATTTTCAACACGTGCCATACATGCGGGTGCAGCACCCGACCCCACCTCAGGTGCACGGGGTACACCTATTCATCAATCAACCGCTTTTGTTTTTAAAGATGCTGATCACGCTGCTGCATTATTTGGTTTAGAAGAATTTGGGTTTATTTATTCACGTTTAACCAATCCAACGACAAGTGTCTTTCAAGATAGAATGGCAAGTCTGGAAGGCGGAGTAGCCGCAGTATGTACGGCATCCGGGCATGCAGCGCAACTGCTTGCATTATTTGCTTTAATGAACAGTGGTGATGAATTTGTCGCATCGAACAAACTGTATGGTGGTTCTATCACTCAGTTTGGCCATAGTTTTAAAAAATTTGGTTGGAAAGTAAATTTTGTTGATCCTACTGACCCTGAAAATTTCCGAAAATCGATTAATGAGAAAACCAAAGCAGTATTCATTGAAAGTCTAGCTAATCCGGGTGGTGTAGTCTGTGATGTTGAGGCCATTGCCAATATTGCTCATGAAGCTGGCATACCTTTAATTGTTGATAATACATTGCCATCCCCCGCATTGTGCCGACCGATTGAATACGGGGCAGATATTGTAGTGCATTCAACGACTAAGTTTATATCTGGCCACGGCAATGCTATGGGTGGTGTAGTGGTAGATAGTGGTAACTTTGATTGGGCTCAAAATGATAAATTTCCTGGTTTGACTACAAACTGTGAAGCCTACCAAGGGTTAAATTTCCATGAAACGTTTGGCAATATGGCTTATGCCGTGTTTTGCATTGCAGTTGGGTTGCGTGATTTGGGTCCGACAATGGCACCCATGAATGCATACTTGTCTATTACCGGTGCTGAAACGTTGCCTTTACGTATGCAAAAGCATGCTGATAATGCTTTGGAAGTTGCCAAGTGGTTGCAAAATAATTCACAAGTTTCTTGGGTGTCTTATGCAGGTCTTCCTGATAGTGAATTTCATAGCTTAGCAAAAAAATATTGTCCTGCTGGTGCAGGTGCAGTTTTCACCTTTGGCGTAAAGGGTGGTTACGATATGGGCTTGGGTATTGTAAGTAAGTGTGAGTTACTTTCACATCTTGCCAATATTGGTGATACACGTTCATTGATTATTCACCCAGCATCAACAACGCATCGCCAGCTTACCGAAGCACAACAAGTATCGGCAGGTGCAGGGCCCGATGTAGTGCGTTTATCTATTGGGCTTGAAGATGCTGCTGATATCATTGCAGATCTTGATCAAGCGATCACGGCTAGCAGTTAAGTCTGTATTAGAGCCCACGCTTTAAAATTATTCATCCCGTACAAGTATTCATTATTGTGCGGGAGGATTGATGCTAAAAAATGTAGTTTTCTTTAACACTGGTAATGATGCTGGCTATACTCCTTGGTCAGTCTAGCACCACTTCGCCAAAGCATGGTTGTTCCTAGTACTTCTCTCTGATGCACACAAACAAAGGTGTGTTGTGTGTAAAGTCTTACGTTGCGTGATGAGACGTTTGATTTTCCGGACTAATGGCGCTTCGGAAACCATCCCAGCTTGTATAGTTTTGATAGTAATGATTAACGCCTGACGTAGGCATTTAATCGTTATCAAATCTTTGTGCTTTTCACTATATGGCATCAAGTACTATTTACTTAGTCCGAAATTTAAACCCATTCAGTGCGTTATCTGCTTATTTATAGGAATCAATACTTAATAATCGATTCAAGTTATTTTTAGATGCGCAACTCTTCACATAATTACTGGAAAGATTGAGTAGAAATTAAACGAATGAATAATAAATTGATCAAACAATGATGATTTATTGATTAAACATAGAGGTATATATAATGAGTTCACGTTTTTTAAGTAAGTTAATACTAATGGTATTTGTCTTTCTACCATTCAGTGCATCTGCAGTTTCAGTTGGTGATACCGTACCTTCGTTTAAGGCTCGTTCAATTGATGGCAGTAATAATGTTGCTGTTGATGATTATCGTGGCAAGGTTGTATTGATTGATTTTTGGGCCTCTTGGTGCCCGCCATGTCTTAAGTCGTTCCCAAAATATGATGATCTACGTAGAGAAATAGGTACTTCTGATTTCGAAATCGTAGCCATCAACGTTGATGAAAATACTGCTGACGCTAAAAAGTTTTTATCTAAGCATCCTGTAGCTTTTCCAATAGCTAAAGACCCTAAGGGTGTTTTGCCGGGTGTATTTGGTGTAAAAGCTATGCCTACCTCGTATCTGATCGACAAAAATGGAGTTGTGAAATATGTACATGCAGCTTTTAAGGAAGGCGATATTGCAAAACTTAAAGTTGAAATAGAAAAGTTGATTGCAGAATAAGAATATAAGCTTAAAATAAATATATATTAGCAAAGAAAAGCATTTTAGAGTTATGAAATCATGCACCCAGGTTTTTTTAATGATGAGCTTATGCTTATTTTTATTTTCTTGTAGTACGGTCAATCCATGGGAACGAGGAATTTTGGCTAAGCCTGAAATGGCTTGGGAGCCCGACCCATTAATGGGAGCACTTCAAGAACATGTCTACTTTAGTAAAGAAGGATCTTCGGGTGGATACGGTGCTGGCGGCGGCGGTTGTGGTTGCAACTAAAGCAAACTTCTTTATTACATACTTAATTAGCTACATCATTAAATGAGCAAAAAAAATAATGGTATCAGCCCAGCATTGGCTGCATTAACGACTGCGGCAATGGCCTTACCAGGTATTAGTTCAACGGTTAGCGCTGCGGTTGCGGCCAATGAGCCAAAGCTTTCTTTGCAATACACCCGTTATGATGAAGATTCTATTCCTAGTGGTGACTCTGATCCTAATGCTGGAGAACGTGACCGCTATGAAATTGATGTGTTACAAGTTCAGTTTCTCTACCCACTTAATGACAAATGGCAGATCACAACCGGATTTGTTTATGATGACATGAGTGGTTCATCACCTTGGTTTGTTCGACCAGATGCTAATGGTGACCCATTGGTAGTAATGAGTGGAGCAACCATCGACGATACTCGTTATGACTATCGCATTGGTGCACAATATTTTGGCGAGAAATTTACCATCTCTCCTAACATAGGATATTCTAAGGAAAGAGATTACACCGCGGTGTTTGGTGGCGTCCAAGTGGACTATGAGTTTCCGAACAAAGCGACCTCTATTAGTGGTGGCTTTTCAGTTTCCTTTGACGAAATAGATCCTACTCAGCTTGCAGGTGTAGAGCGTGTTAGTAATGAAGATAAAGAAAATTACACTTTATTTGCTTCAATCAATCAGGTCATCAATAAACATACGATATTACAATCCACAGTTGGTGTTTCTGTTTTTGATGGCTTCTTATCAGATCCTTATAAACAAGTGTTTCTTCCAACTGGAAATTTGCCAGACAGTCGTCCAGATGACCGAATTCAATATACATGGTCAACACGTTTGCGTAGGTATTCAGAATTGTTCGCAGCTGCGTTTCATGTAGATTATCGTTTTTATTATGACGACTGGAATGTTCGCTCACATACCTTAGATCTTGGTTTACATAAAGTGACAGACAGTGGTTGGGCATTTGATACTTCAATTCGCTATTATACTCAGACACAGGCTGATTTTTATGAGCCATTTTATACCGCGGAACGTGCTGACGGTGAGTATTCCAGCGACTATCGCTTGTCACCTTACGGCTCTATCGCTTTTCGCTTAGGGTTATCTGAAACCATTGGTGATTGGACCGTCAAGCTTGCAGCGGAGCGCTACATTAGTGATAAATCATATTCAATTCAAAGTGTAGATGTTGAAAATCCTGCATTGCTGGATTACACACAGTTCACATTTGGTATGGATTATAGTTTTTAGCTTTCCTATCTCT
>CAZFEP010000099.1:0-7637 GCA_964517365.1 uncultured Thiotrichales bacterium
ATTGAAGCCTCATATAACGAAATAGTGAAATAGCAATGTCATAATGAAGCCATGCCAAACTACGCATAATATATATTATGTAAAATAATTTATATTGATCATCTAATAAGCTTTCCTAGACTTATATAGTAGCTACCTAACTCATTTCTTCGGCTGCCCAGTCAATTCACCATTTATTAATAAATTCACTACCAGACATTAATAAACATATTAGATGCGACTAAATAATTGCTAACCTGCATAAATGTTTAAATTCTTTGCCCCAAAACTAATAAAGTTAACCCTAATATTACTAGTGCCAGTTTCATTTCTAGTCTTAGGGAACTTATATACGTACAAACGACTAACTAGTGAAAAACAAATTGCACAGCTAACATTTACACCCATTCACCAGCAAGAATACGATGCCACACTTAAATTAGGCAACTTCTGTGAAGCAAGGAATTTTAGGATTTATGGTGATGAATGGCGTATCGACACGCAGTTTCTAAAGTGGAAATCATGGGCGACATTATTTGGTTTAGACGCTATGTATAGAATTGATAGACTTTCAGGTCGATATACTAGTATCGAAGACGAAAAAAACAAAAGCCATAGTGCACATGACTTAAAAACACCCTCAACATTAGATTTAGCAAAATTAGCGAATAAATATAACAATAAATTTCCGCCAGTAGATACGGTATACGGAAGTTCAGCTTATACAAAAATGAAACCCAATACAGTTTATATTGTATCCGTTACTCAATCAGGAATTTTGATACGCGAAAAAGAACAAACCTCTATCCCAGATGAAAGTAACTGTATTGTGGATAATTCAAAATGGAATAACACCGTAGTAGAGCTTGATCAAAAACTTGCGAGCTTTATAGCATCTATTAAATAATAGTCAGTAAGATAATTACCTGCTAAGGACAGAAACCAATTTTTCCTTATTTCGTTATCATTTTACCAATACTTACAACTCTCATATCACCTGTAATCGTAAAATTTTTATCTTTAGCTTTATCATGCATCGTTACTGAAACTGTAGCTTTAGCTACATCATGATACATACTCATTGCATCATTAATCTCATATTCTAGATCATCTACTTCTTCAACTATTAAATTCCCTTCAATGAAGGCAATATTTTTTGTTGTCTCTAAATCAGAACTAATAATACTAAAGCTGCCATATTGTTTTACATCTTTATCTGGTTCGCCATAAACTAAAGGATAGTTACCTACCTGTAGTTGACGCGTTTCATCCCCTATTCTCAATAACGTTATATTTATGGTTTCAATAGATGATTGCTTGTCATTATCGTTAGTAAGAAAAATTAGAAACCCTGATGTTTTTATCCCACCATTATCATTTAATACAGAAGATATGGCTGCTTCTCCCTTAATGCTATCACCAAAATACCCATCAGAAATGCTAAGCGCATAGTACCCTTCAGTATCAGGTGAATTTATAGTATCTTGAAAATCACAGTCATCATACTTTTCACAATCATCTTCAAAATTATCATCTAAGCTCTTAGTGTCACTTATTGCTTCGTCATATGCATTATTGCTGATTTCGTTGTCTTCAGAACGATCATCACTACAACTAATAAGTAGAATTGAAAATATTGTAATTAGAACAAACTTATTAAACATATGTTCTCCTGAAAATTATAGGATTTAGATAAAGTTTACTTAATATTAGGAATTATTCATCTGTGGATGAGCACATACAATTGTGCGAATAGTATATAGAGGCAATAAGCTAAATTGAACTTGATTTAAAAAACTAGTATTTACCAACCACATCAAAAAACCATCCATCACTTTCATAATCTTGATCGGTTAGATCATCATCAAAGTCCGTAAAGTTATACCCAGCCCCTACTTTGAAGTTATTTTCAATATGACGGTATGCACCCAATAAGAATCCTTTTTTATCATCATCTTCCGTTTCGGCCTCTAGCCATCGATATTCCATTAATGCATCCCACTTTTTAATGAAATGATAGCGTGTTCGAATGACGGCTAAATGTGCACCTGACTCAAACCATTCTCCAGATCCACGCGAGAAGCGAACATCACCTTCGCGGTGGGCATATTTCGCACCCAACTCCCATTTTTGATTGAGATCATATAATCCTTCTAGAGAAAATATATGACTACGTTCATCCACCGTTGAATCTTCTTGCCCACTGGTACCTAAATCATATAAGAAGGTGTATTTACCTAATATATTCAAACGATCATCAAAGACTGGCCTGTACGCAAAACCTAAATTAAATTCAGCATATCTTGCTTCATCATTTTTATTTGTTTGACTATGCGTGGTAGATAAATCCAATTTACTTAACAATCTTAAGCTTTCACTCTTTTGCCACTCTACCGTATTACTAGTAACCCATTGAGTATTATCTAAGTCAGTGGTTTGATCATCATCTTCACGGTATTCAAGAACAGAGCCAAAACGAACTGTACTGTTTTTAAATCTAGCCCCTATCGTTGCTGCACGCCTATCAATATCACCGTTACCTAATTCAAGATCATTGGTTTGTAATGATGCACTTAACCGCCACTCTTCGGATACATCATAATCAAGACCATAGGTGCGCCCGATACTTTGTTCATTGTCTCCTTCCCCAAATTGGCTTTCAGAATAAATCTGCAGACCATTTTGCATCTTACGCCTGGTGCCGAATGTATACTTATTTGCACCACTATCGGTTCGATCAGGATCTACGGCATAACTACCGTATAGTTCTAAGCCACTTGCTGTGGTGTAGTTTGTGCCTACTTGAGTTGCAGCACCCTCACCAAAACCTGCATTAATACTGACATTAGAATTTGGTGTTACCGCGTATTCACCACCAATGATAAACGCTTCACCTCTATCACCATGAAAAACTTCACCTTTTAATGCAAGTTTAGAATTAATTTGTCTCGTTGCACCCACTGTAAAGCCGGCATTATCTTGGTAATCACCACTATCACTCAAAACAAGTTGTCCTGTTGTATACAACTCTGTTTCTCTATTGAGCTTATAACGTAAACCAAGACCACCTAATGTGGCTTTACTGCTATTTCGTACACCGGTAACTACTGAGGCTTCTGTATCTTCATCTTCATGCCTGAGTTCTGCACCGACAATCAATTTATCAGTCAATGAGTAATCAGCTTGAACACTTGCTGTTGTAAGTTCGTTAACACCTGTTTTATCAAGATTAGTAATGCGCGTACTCAATTCTAAATTTCTTGTTACTTGATACGCGCCTTCTAAACCGATATCTTTTGTTTCGATACCATCATCTATCCTCGCTGTGGATGAAAACCCAGCGTCACGATCTTTCCACCAAGCCATTAGAAAGCCTTGATGTTTGTTATTAGTCATTTCAGCAAAATTTGCCCGTGCCTCAAAACCAAAAGCTTCTGATTTACCACTAGGGTCATCAGCAAGTGCTTGGTTATCAAAACTGATACCACCATTATTTGAAATAAGACTTTGATTGGTTTGGATTGCATCACTCTCTGCATATTCAAACTTAAGATAAGTACCTTTACCTGCCTTTATTGTGATGTCAGCTCCCTTGAGCTCATAATCTTCAGCGTCACGCTCTTCATTTATATAAGTGGCACCTACGCCTACATATTTGTTCAACCAAGCCTTGCCACGCACACCCGCAGTAATATCATCTACTTCAAAATTATCCGGATTATATTCATAGTCCACTAATAGGAAAACATCATCACCTTCTAGAGGTTCATTACGAATAATCCCAGGGCCATTACCCAGGTCAACTTGTGTTAATGGGCGAGTAAGAATAATCCGACCTTGAAGATAGTCTATATCGTAATCTTGCCCATGTGTAAGTGTGATGTTTTCAGTGACTTGTTCGGAATCACGGTTACGTACTTCAACCCATACTTTTTCAGAACCTTGTACAACTTCTGTATTTCTCAAGTAGTAAAGTGAACCACCTGTGGCAATAAATTCATTATGGGCAGCAACATTTTGTGCTTCTGATGCAAACGCATGAAGCTCGTGCTTATGATCACCAAAATCTGTCGTATTTACATTTCGATGCTCAACTTTGGCTCCGTATAAACTCCGATTATATTGAGCAAATTCAGTTCCAGTTATATCGGTATTATAATTTCCCCATAACGCCATACTCTTATCCCAATCAACGCGCAGGTACATCATCCCTTGACTGTCTGTATCATCAATGGTGACTGAATCATCACCATAGACTGCATAATATTGGTCAGGATCCAATTGTCGAAAAATTCTGGTAGGATCTTCAGACTCTAAGCGGTCGCCCAAGTTACGAAGCTCATCTTCAGTTGTATCTAACTGTGCCGTGATTAAATATTTTCCTTTAACCTTACCTTTCAAGTAAAACGCTAACCTTCCATCTACCCAAACGTCATCATCGAAGTGATCATCTTCACCTAATACTTCTACGCTTCCTGATAAATCATTCTCTCCTACTGTTATATTTGCCAAACCCACCATAAAAAAGTGCTCGCCTGTAATATCAACAGTTAAGTATCTATCTTCCGTCTCGTCTATGTCTTCACCTTCGCCATCATTAACATTAATAGCAAAAGTATGCTTACCGGTTGGCAAATGTTGTTCAGTCACAAATGTACCTTTATGTGAAATAGGAACACTTAAGTCATCAATCTTAAGCACATAATCTGCGCCAATACCTGCACCATTAATACGTACACGTGAACCGTGTATAGGTATTCTTTGGTTAATCAAACTAGTTTTACCAATTAAACTATTTGCTATCTGAATACGCTGCTCTTCAGTAAGCGGTTCAAGGTTATTTAATCCATCATTCACCACTGCTATTCGCTTGGGAACTGTTTCATCCATTCTGTTCTGTTCATCGTAAACACGTAATACATACCAAAGAGAATCATCAAGCTTAATACCTTTTTCAAAATTCAATGAATGAATGTTTAAAAAGTTATTTCTATCGCCTTTTACGTTGGCTATAGGATGAACTAGATCTATATCAGAATCGTTATATATACTGACTTCCCACTTATTAATAAAAGCAAGATAGTTACTATAAGTATTAAAAGTTACTGGAGATGACTCACCACTTTCATCTACAACAACAGCATTATGAAATAATATATCCAACCTTGGGTCCATTTTGCTTGGATCTTCAACCGCCCAAATGCGGCCGCCTTTGGAAAGTTGTATATCGCTTCTTCCAACAGCCACCCTTTCCTGTATGGTTCGGGTAAATGTCTTAGTGACACTTTCATCAAATAAAACGTTAATCTCTACTCTTCTATTTAATGCCATACCTGCTAGCGTACTATTTGTAGCGACAGGTTCATCCGGACCAATACCATACGTTTCAATAGAATTTCGTTTAAGATTCAAAGCCTGACTTAATTGATTAGCAACTTGATCTGCTCTCGCCATAGCCAAACCATAATTGTCCGTAAATTTATCAGCTGTTCGCTCACCAAGAGGTTGTATATCGGTGTGGCCGATTACACTTATGCGCACATTATCTTTGTTATGTAAGGTATCAATTGCTCGTCGTAGTTGTTGGATATAACTATCCGGTATGTCAGCTTTTCCAGAATCAAATCGCACAGGATCTACAATGCCTGTCAATTCACGAGTTTCAACAATTTGTTCTTGTCTCTCAATGATTTTTTCTTCCATTACACTTTTATAAACAGGATCTTGTTTTGGCAACTTCACACCAAAATTAATCTTACTCATTAAGCCTTGTGTAATCCTTAAAACACGTGGGTTCTCGGTGGTGAATACTGCACCTTCCGTGAGTGTCGAAGGGTCTGCTTTAAGTATGAAATTTCGCCCTCTTTCCCATCTGCCGCCATTGATATCTGCCAAGTGATATCTACCATATTCATCCGTTTCCACTAGCAACCCTTCTACAGTAGCCAAGCGGACACCAGGTATACCGGCTTCGTGAATACCATAGTTTGTGATGGTTAAATGCAGATTTTTTCCACTAACCTCGGTTGAAACACGAATATCTTGCCCTGTCAGACCTTTGGCTTTTTTGCCAATATGCTGTTCGGTAACCGCCCCGATATGATCAACCAATAAAACAGTACCTTCATCTGTAGTAATTTGGATAGGCACAGTTTCATCTTCAGGAAGAAGAACCGATACAGTTGCTTGATGTTGCTCAACCGGATCAGTTAAATCGGTACGACCCATCAAGTTTTCAATAATCTTGCCTTCACCATTATCATTCATTGGTTTTACAATAATATTTGTGGCATTAGCATTGTCTTGCCATCCGTCTTCATCACGATCAGCAAATACTTTTCCAATAATGGTTGTTTTTTCTAATATAGGATCTTGGGTAACATTTATCGAAGCACTTGCTACATTACAGAATGCCAAATTGAATCCATTTGTACAGCTTGCTGTATTCTCATAAGTACCTTCAATTACACCAGTACTTACTTGCAAGAAATAACGAATAATAACTTCTTCATTAATTGCAAAATCAATATCTTGGAACGTTATCGGATCAGTGCCCGTCACAATTGCACTAGTAGTAATGTCATCACCAGTATTTAAAACACCATCTGTACCGGCGCGAATAATAATGCCTGAATCAACGACATAATTAAAACCGCCAGGAATATTATCTACAATGTCGATATCGGTTAGTGGTAGTGGTTGTGAAGCACGTGCATTAATTTGATAAGCAGCCAAACTACCAACCGTTACTGAACTATCTGCTGCTGTTTTTGTTAACTGAATTACAGCGCTTGCACAATTTGTTACAGGAATATTATTCCTCAATACTGCTTGATCACCCAATATTGCGACAAATTCATTAGACCATGGGTTAGCACCCGCACTAAAATCATCTAATATCCCATCATTATTAAGGTCTTCACTACCCAGAATTAAGTCACCTGCCGGGGGGGATGTATCAAGATCTATCGGCGCAACTGGCAACCTTGTACCTGGAATCGTTCCGGGTGGATACGTTATATTAGCAATATAGTTAGTAGAGACTGCGCCAGGGTTAAAAAGTATTTGATAACTTCCATTCGAGCCATCTGAAATAACATTTGAAGCACCACCCACAAACGAAATTGAACCACCTGTTAATATTTGCCCGTTATCTTCGCAATAGAAAAAGCCTGTTGGGTCTACAACAGGAGCCACTGATGCATTGTCTTCATCGTCTTCACTTTGATCCCCGTCATCGTTGTTCGGGGTGGAATCTGAATCAATTTGATCACTCGCAGTAATTTGTGCAGTGTTTAAATATTCAGAAGTAGGATCTGATACAGATATCACTTCAACGTCAAAGGTTAGTTCGATACTGTTATTTGTTAGCAGGCTTGCTATTGACCATGTAATAATATCCCCATTTACTACACCTGCATTACTAACATTTTGAATATTTACATAGCCTGTCGGTACAATATCAGTCACTTCTACATTCGTTGCATCAGCAGGGCCATCATTTGATACTGATATTGTAAAGGTCACAACATCACCTGATGAAGGTGAAGCATTATTAACATCTTTAACTAAAGACAAATCTGCTGTACCTGGAACGCCGCCAGGGGTGACCACGGCATTGTCTTCGTCATCTTCACTTTGATCCCCGTCATCGTTGT
>CAZFEP010000100.1:0-7585 GCA_964517365.1 uncultured Thiotrichales bacterium
CACCCGTTGTGGTTCTATCCAGGCAAATAATATGCCCTGAAGACTCTCCACCAATCAACCATGAACGATCTTTGAGCATCTCCATCACATAGCGGTCACCTACATCTGCTCTACCAAACTCTATATCTTGGGCGCGTAACGCATGCTCGAGACCAAGGTTACTCATCAGTGTTCCTACCACGCCACCATGCAGAAGATTCTCCTTCTGTCTTGCATTAGCAATTACATATAAAAGTTCATCTCCATCGACGATAGCACCCGTATCATCTACCATAATTAAGCGATCACCATCGCCATCTATAGCTATTCCCAAATCAGCATGGTGTTCGATCACCGCCATGCGCAACTCTTTTGGATCGGTAGCACCACATTTATCATTAATGTTTAAACCATTGGGCTGCGACGAAAGACTAATGACTTCTGCACCGAGTTCTGAAAATACATTGGGAGCAACATGATAGGTAGCACCATGCGCACAATCTACTACCAACTTTAAACCATTTAATTTTATACGGGTTGGAATAGTACTTTTACAAAACTCAATGTAACGTCCAGCTGCATCCGTTATACGCTCAACTTTTCCGAGCTTATCTGAAGCAACCACTTCTAACGGTTTATTGAGTTGCTCTTCAATTTCTAATTCAACTGAATCAGGTAATTTTTTTCCATCTGAGGAAAAAAATTTAACACCATTATCGTAATATGGATTATGCGAAGCACTAATTACAATACCTGCTGCAGCACGTAACGTTCTAGTTAAATAGGCTACTGCTGGTGTGGGCATAGGCCCAAGTAAACGCGCATGAACACCCGCTGCAGACAAGCCTGCCTCTAATACGGATTCAAACATATAGCCTGAAATTCGAGTGTCTTTACCGATTAGCACCAAATCATTATCTTCACTACATAACACCTGCCCGACGGCCCACCCTAACTTCAACACAAATTCTGGCGTCATTACGCCATCCCCAACACGACCTCGAATACCATCGGTACCAAAATATTTTCGTTCCATAAAACGTCAGCCAAATGATTGTTTAATAGTAGATTTTATGCTTATTGGAAAAAAATGTACGCAGATTTATTCGCAAAAACGACAAAATCACGCATTTGCGTGATTGCATCGATATTTATTTAATGAATTAGATAATGGCTCTCAAGAAGCAACTATATTCAAGCGCTTCTTGAGAGATTAATAGGATATTGAGGTTAACCCAGGAAATTAACCCGGGAAATTTAATCAGGGAATTTAAAAAAGATTAATGCTCACCTGCCGGACCACCAATAGGACCGGTATCTTTGGGTGCATCATCTTGAGAAGTCGGTGCAGCACTACCCGAATCAGGCTTATTGTCATCATCCGCCCAATCTTTAGGAGGGCTTGGTACTTTACCTTCCATAATTTCATCAATTTGATCTTTATCGATCGTTTCATACTTAACCAATGCTTTGGCCATCGTATGCAACTTATCCATATTCTCATTTAGAAGTTTTTCTGCACGTTCGTAGTTAGTATCAATGATACGACGAATCTCAAGGTCAATAGAATTTGCAGTGTCATCTGAAACTGATTTGTGTTGCGTTACAGAGTGGCCCAAGAAAACTTCACCATCATCTTCACCATAAGAAAGTGGACCCATTTTTTCAGACAATCCCCAGCGCGTTACCATCGCACGGGCAAGTTCAGTTGCGCGCTCAATATCATTCGAAGCACCCGTGGTTACACGGTCTGCTCCCAATGTAATTTCCTCTGCAATACGACCACCAAATAGTGTTGAAATTTGACTTTCTAAACGCTGTTTACTGTGGCTATAGCGATCTTCTTCAGGCAAGAACATCGTTACACCTAAAGCACGGCCTCGCGGAATAATAGTTACCTTGTAAACCGGATCATGATCAGGTACTAATCGACCCACAATTGCGTGTCCCGCTTCATGGTATGCAGTATTCTTCTTTTCTTCTTCATCCATAACCATGGACTTTCGCTCTGCACCCATCAAAATCTTGTCTTTAGCTTTCTCGAACTCATCCATGTCCACTGTGCGCTTATTAGCACGCGCAGCAAACAATGCGGCCTCGTTAACCAAGTTGGCTAAATCAGCACCAGAAAACCCAGGGGTACCACGCGCTATATAATCAGGACGTACATCTGTACCTAGTGGCACTTTACGCATATGCACTTTAAGGATTTGTTCTCTACCTCGAATATCCGGAAGCGGCACGGTAACTTGACGATCAAAACGACCCGGACGCAATAATGCAGGATCTAAAACATCAGGACGGTTAGTCGCTGCAATAACGATAACGCCCTCGCTGCCTTCAAAGCCATCCATTTCAACTAGCAATTGGTTAAGCGTTTGCTCACGCTCATCATGACCACCACCTAAACCTGCTCCACGATGTCGGCCTACTGCATCAATCTCATCGATAAAAATAATACATGGTGAGTGCTTTTTAGCTTGAGCAAACATATCCCGCACGCGTGATGCTCCTACACCGACAAACATTTCAACAAAATCTGAACCAGAGATGGTAAAGAAAGGCACCTTTGCTTCACCTGCTATGGCCTTAGCTAATAATGTTTTACCGGTTCCTGGTGAACCTACCATTAATACACCACGAGGAATTTTACCGCCCAGTTTTTGGAACTTGCCTGGATCGCGTAAGAACTCAACTAACTCTGAAACTTCATCTTTTGCTTCTTCTACTCCCGCTACATCAGCAAAAGTTACTTTAATTTGATCTTCGCCCATCAAGCGAGCTTTGCTTTTACCAAATGACATCGCACCGCGACCAGAACCACCACCTTGCATTTGACGCATGAAGAAAATCCACACACCAATGAGCAATAACATTGGGAACCAGCTAATAAGGATATCCAGAAGCAATGAACGTGATTTAGCCTCTCCTGCTTCAACCGCAACATCATACTTAAGCAAAGTATCTAATAGCTTGGCATCACCAGGACTATTGGTTTCAAACTTTTCGTTACTATCGAATACTCCTGTAATCTGACGATTATCAGGACTAATCATTACGGACTGCACACTGCCAGACTCAACTTTTTCCAGGAAATCAGAATAGGAAAGTTGACCTGCAGTCTCTGGGCGTGGTGCAAAGTTATTGAATACAGTCATGAGTACCACTGCAATAACAGCCCAAAGCAATAAATTCTTCACCATGTCGTTCAAAAAGCTAACCTCTTACTTATAATACAATTACTTAGACTAAATCTGACCTTACTATAACTTAATATGAGTGGCCAGGGCATACATCTCTCGGCTACGTGACCTGGACGCGTCAGGCTTACGAATCAATACCTTACTAAATTTTGACCGCAACATTTTTACATAATCATCAAATCCAGCACCCTGAAACAATTTAACCACCAGACCACCGTCGGGAGCCAAAACCTCCAAACCAAACTCAGCGGCTAGTTCTGCAAGATATATGGACTTGGGCTGATCAACACTACTGATTCCACTAATATTGGGGGCCATATCACTTAATACAAGGTCTATAGGGTTTTGACCTACTAATTCTCGTAAAGATTCATATATATCTTGCTCTGTGAAGTCACCTTTAATGAAATTCACGTTATTGATTGAATCCATGTCCAATACATCAATGGCAATCATCTTTCCTGACTTACCCACTTTCTTGGCAACATACTGACTCCAACCTCCTGGCGCAGCCCCTAAATCAACAATATTCATTCCTTGGCGAATGAGATTATATTTTTTGTCAATTTCTTCTAGCTTATACACAGCACGCGAACGCCAGCCTTCTTTACGTGCACGCTGCACATAAAGATCATCTGCGTGTTCTTTATTCCAGGTTTTACTGCGCATAAGAAATTACCAAGAGAAGCACTACGAGAGCAGTAATTAAAGAAGCGAAAAGAAGTTTTTATTTATAAAGATAGCAATCAAAAAAACGGGCAATAAAACAAGACAAAAAAATTTAAACGCAGTAAAAGGCTGAATCAGAACTTGTCACTCACTAAATACGACTTACTCGTAACGCACTTCCACTATCTCAAACTCTTTATTGCCCGCAGGAGCCTCAACTATTATTAAATCTCCTTCTTCTTTAGCAATCATGGCACGAGCAATTGGAGACGTTACTGATATCATGTTTTGTTTAATATCTGCTTCATCTTCACCTACTATTTTATAGGTGACTTCATTACCACTCTCTTCATCTGCTAATACTACGGTGGTACCAAACACAACACGACCGTTAGCGTTAACTTTAGTTACATCAATAATTTCAGCGTTCGAGAGTTTTCCTTCAATTTCTTTTATTCGCCCTTCAGCAAATGACTGCTGCTCTCTTGCAGCATGGTATTCAGCATTTTCCTTAAGGTCTCCATGCGCACGCGCTGTAGCAATCGCCTCAATTATTTGAGGTCGCTTAACATTCTTAAGCTCGTCCAATTCAGAACGTAGCTGTTCTGCACCTTTAACAGTTAATGGAACTCTATTCATATTTCACACCGACCAAATAAAATAATTTAGTAAAACTGGTTAAGTAAATTCTATAAGAAAAATTTAGTGTTTTATCTGCTTATGTAAATCTTGTAATCGATACACCTGATAATGATCTTTACTTTCTATTGCATCCTTAAGCGCCCATGCACCTGCAATGGTGGTGGTATAACAAACTTTATGTTGTAGCGCCTCTCTTCTAATTGTAAACGAATCCGCTATGGCCTGTTTACCTTCGGTGGTATTCACAATCAAGTCAATTTTACCATCTATAATCATATCAACGATATGGGGTCGACCCTCTCTGACTTTATTAACCTCTGTACATTTTATACCTTTTTCAGCAATGGCCCGGGCCGTACCTTTTGTGGCAACAATCTTAAACCCTAAATTCTGTAATTGTTTTGCAATTTGTGTTGCGTGAATTCTATCTTCTTTTCGCACGCTTAATAATACACAACCCGATGTTGGAAATTCTGCACCTGCCGCCAATTGTGACTTACCATAAGCTTCACCAAAGGATTCGCCTACACCCATCACCTCGCCCGTAGACTTCATCTCTGGACCTAAAATAGGATCCACACCCAAGAATTTAATAAAAGGAAATACCGCTTCTTTTACTGAAAAATATTCTGGTGTAATTTCTTTTGTCGCACTTTGTTGTTTAAGTGTTTTACCGACCATACAACGTGCCGCAATTTTAGCCAATGGTTGGCCAATGGCTTTCGAAACAAAAGGTACTGTTCGTGAAGCACGCGGATTCACTTCAATTAGATAAACTTTTTCATCTTTAATCGCAAACTGAATATTCATCAATCCTTTTACTTGTAACGCTAGTGCTAGCTGACGTGCTTGCTCACGCATAACATTTTTCACATCTTCGCTTAAATTATAGGGTGGCAGTGAACATGCACTGTCACCTGAATGAATGCCGGCTTGCTCGATGTGCTGCATGATCCCACCAATCAAAACATCTTCACCGTCGCATATCGCATCAAGATCAACCTCAACCGCATTATCAAGGAAATGATCAATCAATACGGGCGCATCATTAGAAACTTTAACCGCTTCACGCATGTAACGTTCCAGGTCTGTACGGTTATATACAATCTCCATTGCACGACCCCCTAAAACATAAGAAGGACGCACCACGACGGGATAACCAATTTTATCTGCAGCATTTACGGCTGCATCCGTACTGGTCGCCGTTGCGTTAGGAGGCTGCAGTAACTTTAAGTCGTTTACTAATTGCAAAAAACGTTCACGGTCTTCTGCAAGGTCAATGGAATCAGGACTGGTGCCTACTATTGGCACACCGGCCTCTTCAAGATCTTGCGCAAGCTTTAATGGTGTTTGCCCACCAAACTGAACAATAACGCCGTATGGTTTTTCAACACGTACAATTTCCAAAACGTCTTCTAACGTTAGTGGCTCAAAATAAAGTCGATCAGAAGTGTCGTAATCGGTAGATACCGTTTCAGGATTACAATTTACCATGATGGTTTCATAACCATCTTCACGCATAGCAAAAGCTGCATGCACACAGCAATAATCAAACTCTATACCTTGGCCAATGCGATTAGGGCCGCCACCTAAAACTATTATTTTCTTATTATTGCTCGGCTCCGCTTCACATTCCTCATCATAGCTTGAGTACATATATGCAGTGTTTGTAGCAAACTCTGCAGCACACGTATCCACTCTCTTATAAACAGGATGTACCTCTAATTCATTGCGCTTCTCACGCACTTCTTTTTCACTACATCCCAGAAGCTTTGAAATTCTTCTATCCGAAAACCCTTTACGTTTAATGTCTCGCATCACTCGCCCGTCGATAGAGGCTAACTTCATAGAAGTGATATCGGCTTCCATATCAATAAGCTGCTTTAACTGCGCAAGAAACCAAGGATCAATCGATGTTGATTCAAAAAGCTCTTCATTACTCTGACCCAGACGCATAGCATCTGCAACATACCAGACACGGTTTGGACCGGGCTCTTGTAATTCGGAAGCCAATGCACTCAGATTTTCTTCATCGTACTCATCATGCATCGGGTCCATTCCATCTACACCCACTTCTAACCCACGTAATGCTTTTTGAAACGATTCTTGGAAAGTACGACCTATCGCCATCACTTCACCGACAGATTTCATTTGTGTACTTAACTTTGCTTTTGCTTGAGGAAACTTCTCAAAAGTGAAACGCGGAATCTTTGTAACAACGTAATCTATACTCGGTTCAAATGAAGCCGGTGTTGCACCACCCGTAATTTCATTTTGTAGTTCGTCAAGCGTGTAGCCAATGGCTAGTTTTGCAGCCACTTTAGCGATTGGAAACCCTGTGGCCTTGGAAGCTAATGCAGAAGATCTCGACACGCGTGGATTCATTTCAATAATCACCATACGACCATCTTCTGGGTTAATAGAAAACTGTACGTTCGATCCACCTGTATCCACACCAATTTTACGTAACACCGCAAGTGATGCGTTACGCATTATTTGATATTCTTTATCCGTCAGCGTTTGTGCAGGTGCAACGGTAATGGAATCTCCTGTATGCACACCCATTGGGTCAAAGTTTTCTATCGAACAAATAATGATGCAATTATCATTTTTGTCGCGCACCACTTCCATTTCATATTCTTTCCAACCCAACAACGACTCTTCGAGCAACACCTCACTCGTGGGCGAAAGATCCAATCCATGTTCAATAATCTCTTTAAACTCTTCAAGGTTATATGCAATCCCTCCACCACTTCCACCCATGGTAAAAGATGGACGAATAACGGTTGGAAAACCCAAGCTGGGTTGCTGTTGTATAGCTTCTTCTAAACTATGTGCAATCGCAGAGCGCGCAGACTTCAATCCAATATCTTCCATAGCTCTGCGGAATAACTCACGATCTTCTGCCATATCGATGGCTTCTTTTTTTGCACCAATCATTTCGACCGAGTACTTTTCTAGTACGCCTTCACGATCTAAATCTAATGCACAATTTAATGCAGTTTGACCACCCATAGTTGGCAACAACACATCGGGGCGTTCTTTCTCAATAATTTGTGCAACGGTTTGCCACATAATGGGCTCGATGTAGA
>CAZFEP010000101.1:0-7422 GCA_964517365.1 uncultured Thiotrichales bacterium
ACCCAGATTTTTGCTAATTCATCTTTATCTGTAATCAGTTCTTCACGGCGTGTGCCAGAGCGATTTATATTAATTGCAGGGAAAACACGTTTTTCAGCAATGCGCCGATCCATGTGAATTTCCATATTGCCAGTACCTTTAAATTCTTCGTAGATTACTTCATCCATCTTAGAACCTGTTTCCACAAGTGCTGTTGCAATAATGGTTAAACTTCCACCTTCTTCAATGTTTCTAGCTGCACCAAAGAATCGTTTTGGTCTTTGTAAAGCATTAGCATCTACACCACCTGTTAATACTTTTCCAGATGCCGGTACCACCGTGTTATAAGCACGTGCTAAACGTGTAATGGAATCCAGTAATATGACCACATCTTTTTTATGCTCCACTAAGCGCTTGGCCTTCTCAATGACCATTTCTGCAACCTGCACATGTCGACTTGCAGGTTCATCAAAAGTACTCGACACCACTTCACCTTGTACCATGCGAGACATTTCAGTGACTTCTTCCGGTCGCTCATCAATCAACAAAACGATCAGGTAACACTCTGGCTGATTGGTCGTAATGCTCTGTGCGATGTTTTGCAACATTAATGTTTTACCGGCCTTGGGAGGTGACACGATAAGTCCGCGTTGACCTTTGCCAATAGGTGCGCAGATATCGATAATACGCGCGGTGATATCTTCTGTGCTGCCATTACCACGCTCAAGCTTTAATCGCTCGTCAGGATGCAATGGAGTTAAATTTTCAAATAATATTTTTCGTTTTGCGTTTTCAGGTTTATCATAATTAATCTTATCCACTTTAAGCATTGCAAAATAACGTTCGCTATCTTTGGGCGGTCGAATTTTTCCTGATACGGTATCACCCGTTCGCAAACCAAACCTGCGAATCTGGCTAGGGGAAACATAAATATCATCTGGCCCTGCCAAGTATGAACAGTCTGCTGAACGTAAAAATCCAAAACCATCTTGCAGTATCTCTAGCACACCATCGCCAAGGATATCTTCACCATTCTTTGCATGTGCTTTAAGAATTGAGAAAATAATATCTTGCTTGCGCGATCGAGATAAATTATCGATCTTCATATCTGCAGCAATATCTATTAACTCGGCAGCTGATTTAATTTTTAGTTCGGTTAAATTCATAGTGTATTAGTCTGTTAATTAAATTTGATAAAGAGTGATTTTTAGCAATCTGCTAATGCAATGCTTACAGCAAATAACACTTTGCAGTGTTATCTTTTTATTATTATCTAGTAAGTTTTTTGGTAAATTTTTGAGAAAAATTTATGAAAAATTACTAGAAGAATTATCTAGTACGGTCGGTATAGTTTTTTTAGTTTATTTTGATGAAATGAAGATAGTTGGAAAGGATTTATTTATATACTTTGATCAATAAACGCAGTTAACTGCGATTTTGATAACGCACCTACTTTAGTAGCTTCCGCATTACCATTTTTGAAAATCATTAACGTTGGGATCCCGCGAATCCCATACTTGGGCGGTGTATTAGGATTATCGTCTATATTAAGCTTGGTTATTTTTAGCTTACCTTCATAATCGCCTGCAATCTCATCTAGAAGTGGAGCAATCATTTTGCATGGGCCACACCATTCTGCCCAATAATCAACTAATACTGGATGCTCACTTTTAAGCACTTCTTCTTCAAAACTGTCGTCTGTAACGTGACAAATACTTTCGCTCACTTAATTAAAACTCCGATTGATAAATATAATAAAAACGTTGTTTTTGAATACAAACACCTGGATTGGTGCACAAGGGGATCAAAAGTTGATAATGGTATTTTTAAGCATTCTGTCTATGATTACAAGTAAATTTGCACATTATGAGATAAATAGGGACATATTTACCGATAAAAGTGCCAAAATTTTATCGGTGAAATCATAAATCAGGTTACTTTTTGTTCTATAGATTCAATAGCCGCCTCTTCCAAATCATAAATGCTCTGTTGTATTAGGCATATTATTTATTACAAAAGATTATGGTATCAATAGCCAAAATGCTTATACATAATCAATCTCATAAGCGTTAAAAAAGAATTATGAAAAAGAAAAATTTATCAATTTGCATATTAGGTGGTACAGGATTTGTTGGCAGCCATTTATGCACAGAGCTCGTTGCGCGCGGCCATCAGCTAAAAGTATTAACACGCCAACGTGAACGACATCGAGAATTATTAGTATTACCTACTTTAGAATTGGTCCAAGCTGACATACATAATGAAACTGAACTAAAAAAACAGTTTCAAAATTCTGATGCAGTCATTAGCCTCGTGGGTATCCTTAACGAAAAAGGACATGATGGAAGTGGTTTTCACACCGCACATGTTGAACTCGCACGCAAAGTAATTAACGCCTGTTCTGCCAGCAAAATTACAAGACTTCTACACATGAGCGCACTAAATGCTCATCCTGATGAAAAAAGTTTTTATTTGCGCACTAAAGGTGAAGCTGAAAACTATGTGCATACTTTTGCGGCCAATAAAATTTCAGTAACCAGCTTTAGACCCTCGGTTATATTTGGTGCTGAAGATTCATTTATCAATCGATTTGCAGCCATTTTAAAAATCGCACCCGTACTTCCATTAGCCTGTGCAAATACTAAATTTGCACCCGTTTATGTAGAGGATGTTGTTCAAGTAATGGCGAATGCGCTTACAGACAAACAAACATTTGGCCAAAGAATAAATCTTTGCGGGCCAAAACAATACAGCCTGAAACAATTAGTAAAGTATGTTGCGAGTACAAGTAATTTAAGCAGAGGGGTTATTGGCTTACCTGACTGGGCTTCTAAATTGCAAGCCAATATTCTCGAATATATTCCAGGCAAACCTTTTTCTGTGGATAATTATCTATCGCTGCAAAAAGATAGTATCTGCAACGACACACCACATGACAATCAACGCTGCACTACCACTTTAGAATCAGTAGTGCCAGACTATTTACAAAATAAAACCAAGTTCAAACAATTTAGGGCCAAGCGTTCAAGTAGTTAATGTATGGTCGTGATATTTGCCAGAAAATTAGCCAGTATATTTTCCAGAATATTTGCAACACCATTACTGGCCATTAATGGCATGCCTGAGTCATCTGTAGCGTCTCATTACGCTGCTCCTCAGAGAGCTTGGCAATTTTTTCTACGTAACGATAAAAGACATCAAAATCATTAGCACATAAGTTATAAATTCTATGAAATGCTGGCACCCACTCTCGGTACAATGATATTGCCCCAAGTTGAGCATTATTTAATGGTCCTGACATCCAAGTGCTATATCGTTCGATATGTTTATTATTATGACTTAGTTTCTCAAACTTACGCCTCATTTCAGAAATGAGAATCTCTTTTTCTACTTGCATTTTTTCTACATCATATTTTTGCTGATATAGCACTTCAAACTCATCGCGACTGTTTTTAATAAATTCAGAAAAAACAGATTTTTGTTGCAGCCAGTCTTGATAACGCTGCATATCTTCATTTCGATCTTGATCACCTAACCATTCCATAACACCTATTTCTTCTACTGCTGTAGCGAATGCTTCGTTAAAATTCCCATCTCCTTTTAAATAATACTGCTGGTGGGCAAGCTCATGAAAAATATAAGAGGCAGTGATAATTTCACCTCGGTCCAGCATGCTGCTTAACAAAGGGTCATCAAACCAGCCTAGTGTGGAATATGCAGGAACCCCAGCTACATATACATCAAATCCTTGCTTTGCTAGTTGTTCTGCATAACTATTTGCTTCCGCCTCATCAAAATAACCTCTATATGGGACACAACCAACGACTAAAAAACACCACTGATGCAAGGCTACTGAAAATTCAGATGCGGCAAAAACATTCCAGGTGACATAAGGCCTATCGAGTTGTACATAACTGCGATAACTATCATTATTTGGCAATTTCAAGCGCTCGCTCGCAAAGCTCCGCAGTTTTTCTGACAACAGTAACTGTTGAATTAATTTCTCGTCATGTGCCGAATCGTTTACGATATCTATAATGCGTTCACGTTTTGAAATTAACGTAAGATGTCCTGATATGGACTGATGGTAATAGCCTATTGTGCTACATCCAGAAAAACATACTATCAACAGCACAAAAATAATAATGAGTCGTATGAACCTTATCATTTTTTCACGTTACCACACCTATATGCTCTATCCATGAAAATTTATCTAGTCGGCGGCGCTGTAAGAGATGAACTACTCGGTCTTCAGGTTACTGAAAGAGATTGGGTGGTCATAGGAGCAAGCCCCGAAGACATGGAAGCCAAGGGGTATAAAGCAGTAGGTAAAGATTTTCCTGTATTTTTGCATCCAGAAAGCAAAGAAGAATATGCGCTCGCTCGTACTGAAAGAAAAAAAGGTCGTGGGTACAAGGGCTTTGAAATCTACACTTCCCCCGATGTTAGTTTGGAAGATGATTTATACCGCCGTGATTTGACTATAAACGCGATCGCTAAAGATGAGAATGGAGAAGTCATTGATCCTTATGGAGGCATGCAGGATCTAGAGAATAAAATTATCCGTCATGTCTCTATTGCGTATGCAGAAGATCCTTTACGGGTATTACGCACCGCACGATTCGTTGCAAAACTGCATCCTTTAGGTTTTACATTGGCACATGAAACTTTGTTATTGATGCGCCAAATTGTCACCACGCGCGAGCTCAAAGAAATACCCTTGGAACGTGTTTGGTTAGAAACAAATAAGGCCTTGCAAACCAATGCTCCAGGTGAATATTTTGAGGTATTAAAAAATAGCAATGCGCTGGCACAGCTATTCCCATATTTTTATTACCAATACACTGATGAAAAATGCAGCACACTGGGGCTACATGCATTAAAAATAGTATCTGAAAAACACACCCATCCTGATGTTCGCTTTGCTAGCTTTATTGGTGGACTATTCTTTAATGAACCTAGTGACGGCAGTGAAGGTGGCGATGAATACAGCAACATCATTAAATTTTCAGACACATATCCTATTTCTAATGCATGCAAGAAACTACTAATATTAACGGTACGTTTGCAACATGCCTGTCATAACTCTCTTAAGTTGAATAAAAATGAGCTATTTGACTTACTAAAAAAATTAGACACTAAAAGAAACACTAAGCGGTTTTTTGAGTTTCTTGATATCTGCGAAGCCATTTATACTTCTGCAAACCATGGTCAACCATATAAACAAAGAGTATGGTTAAAAAAAGCAGCCACAGAAATTGAAAAAGTAAGTATAGATACATGGATTCAAGAAAAAATCACTGGCGAAGAGTTCGCCAATAACATCAAGCAAGCGCAATTAGAATTATTAGCAAACTTAATCAACACTCGAGATTAATTTTTTATAAATAACTTTATAAATAAAAGAATAATAATAAACTGCCCAGCACAATGCGGTATATCACAAAGGGCATCATTCCGATTTTGCTAACAAATTTTATAAACCAGTGGATACATAAAAAAGCAACGATCGCAGAGCAGGCAATTACACCCAACGTAAGCCCCCAATTTATAATGACCTCATGCTGTCTGGTCTTATAGATACCATATAAAGACGCTGCCAATATTGTAGGTATCGCTAATAAAAATGAGAAGCGTGCTGCTTCAACACGCGTAAGGTCCAGCCACATACCTGCTGTCATGGTCACGCCCGATCGAGAAGCGCCAGGAATCAATGCAAAAGCTTGTGCTATCCCGATCAACAAAGCATCTTTTACTTTGAGATCTTTATTCATGCGTGTTTGTTTACCTTTTTTGTCTGCATGCCACAGTAATAAGCCAAATACGATAGAGGCTACTCCAATCACCACTGCATTACGTATGTGTGGCAATAAATAAGACTGCACAAACAAAGCAATGATAAAAATGGGGATAGAAGCCCATATCAAGCGCCACGCTAATTGAGCACTTTCATTATGTTCATTACTTGAATTAAATGACTGCAACCAACCATAAAAAAGATCGCTGAGGTCGCGGCGAAAATAAAATAATACTGCAAACAAACTTCCCAAGTGTGCAGCGATATCCATCACTAACCCCTGATCTTGCCAATCCATTACGATAGGCAACAACACCAAATGAGCTGAACTGGATATAGGTAGAAACTCCGTCAAGCCTTGCACCAAAGCAAGTAAAAAGGCGTGTAGTGTTCCCATGAATTCCTATATATGTATTATTTTAAACTTGTAGTCGCGCGCGCATATCACGCATTGTGAATCGATCTGCGTCATAGTCTATGCCTTTACCTAACACCATTACTTGAAATCGCTCACTAATCGCAGAACCCAAAGTAAGTTGTTTTAGTTGCGCAATCTGTGCCAAGCGCTCTATTTCACTTTCTGCAGACGGCTGCCACTCCAATAGATTATTCGCCAACATAAAATTACGTTGCGAGCTATATGACAACACACCCATTTTTAATTGCTGCACAGTTTTTGCCACGCTAGAGAAATCAACATCTGCAGTGATATCTTGTAAGCCAGGACGCGTAAATACATCTTCCGATACTTGGTGCTTAAAATAACTACGTAGGGTGCCCATGTGGCGCTGTGGATGATAATACTCATTACAAGGCTGGCCATAATCAACTAAAAACATTACACACTGCTCACAGCAATTCACCCAACTTGCGAGTGTGGGGGCAATATTCAGATTCACCTCACTCTGATAACCTGGTGCCAGAGGCTCATTCAGTGCGCTCACTAAATTATCTAATGCGGTATTTAATTTCTCTGTAGGATCTTTAAGCGTCCATTTGAGTTTGTTTTCTTGATCTAAGGTTACAACCCTTTCATGAATTTTATCTGACCCTACCTCGAAGCATTTTACCGGCAGCGCATCTAATACTTCATTTGCAATGATTATGGCGGCTTCTATCTTGTCATGAGTAGCCTCTCCCTTCTCATCATTATTATCTTCGCACATAAAGTCAGAAAGATTTTCCAGCCATTCAATGTGATCAACATACGTCGGTAGCTCGCGTTTAAGTAATTCATGCTGCTTGATTCTCAACGTCTCACTAGATTCGTAAATATAGTAACGACTCGGCAACTTTCCCCAAGTAGATAAAAATTTCAGTATGTCGCAGGCAAACTTACCCGTCCCTGCACCTATTTCTAATATGCTTCTTTTATCATCGTCATCTATTAATTTTCCACAGGCATGTGCCATACAGAACGCCAAATGAATAGAGGTTTCTGGCACCGTTGTAAAATCACCTTGTTGGCCGAAGATTTCATCCCCTTGGCAATAGTAGCCCACTTCAGAGTCATGCAAGGCTAGCTGCATGTACTCATCAAAGCCTATTGCACCCTTTTGAAGGATAGCTTGATGTACTTTCTCTTCACAGCGTCGCGTTATATCTTGCTGAACAAGACTTAGTGTATTGGAACGTGGATCAGGAGT
>CAZFEP010000102.1:0-7405 GCA_964517365.1 uncultured Thiotrichales bacterium
TTACACATTGCAACATTTACATGATGTCGAGAGTAGGATGATGTTTTCACTCTGATACCATTCTTCATGTTTTCTTCACCCAGGTATGAACCCCATTCCCACGCGGCTACGATACAATGTGTTTTTAAGTTGTCTGCTCGCAAACCCATGCCTTCCGAACCATAAAAGCACATAGGCCGCATATATCCATAAGTCAGCTCATTTTTATTGACAACATCAATTTGAGCTTGATTTATTTCATCCGGAGAAAATGGCATCGGCATGCCAATTATTTTTGCTGAATTAAAAAGCCTTTCAGTGTGGTCATGCAATCTAAAAATCGCTGTACCTTGCTCAGCTTTATATGCACGTACACCTTCGAATACACCTGCCCCATAATGCAGTGTATGGGTAAGCACATGTGTCTTTGCATCACGCCATGGAACAAATTCACCATCGTACCAAATCCATCCATCTCTATCAGACATTGACATCTGAAATCACTCCCTTAATTGCTGCCAAGAATTCTTATTAAAATACGTAGGTTCGTATTGTAAATTATGTAGATTCCGAGTGTAACAGACTTGTCCAATATTTTTGAACAACACTGCGTTCTTTGGGGAATACACTATTATCCACAACTTCAGGCAATAACCTCAAACTCAGCTGGTGTAAATATTTACGATATTGTAAGTATATTTCTTTCAAGTCTTTTGCAATATATGAATCCAGAACACCTACATCTGCACAGGCATCCAAAATCCTAATATTATCAGTATGCTCACAGATTTTTGGTTGGTCACTAGCGTTACTTAGAACAAGGAATTGCACAATAAACTCGATATCTATAAGGCCTCCGACATCTTTCTTAATATTAAATCCATCTTCCGATTTAACCTGGTTTGAATCCAACATTTTATTTCTCATGTCACGAATTGAAGTCCTAACTTCTTCAGTGTTTCTAATCTGGCATAATAACTTTAACCGTATTCTTGTAAATTCATCATCCAGCGTTTTGCTTTTTGTAATTGCACGTGCGCGAACAAGTGCCTGGTGTTCCCACAACCAAGCATCATTAATTAAATAATTTTCATACGCTTTGATTGAAGAAATTATTGGCCCTGACTCGCCATGGGGTCGCAGCCTCAAATCTGTATCAAATACTTTTCCTCCAGCAGTGATTGTCGATAAAATATGAACTACTTTCTGGACTAGGCGCGTGAAAAATATATCGTTGTGTATTTTTTTATTTGAATCGTCTTCTCCACCTGTCGTCTCACAGTTATCGCCGACGCTATTGTGCAAAAATACGATATCTAAATCAGAACCATACCCAAGCTCTAATCCACCTAATTTACCGTATTCGACAATTAACACCTCAGGCAAGAAAGCAATACCCCCTAACTCACAATTCGGCTCACCATACTTTTTTACCAACTCAGCATATGCACACTCAACTGCTCTATTTAGGCACACCTCAGCCATCCAAGATAAGTGATCACTCACCTTCATGATTGGATAATTTTCTATTATGTCAGCAGCTGCAATTTGAATAGTCTGCGAATGTTTAAATTCTCGCAACCCCTCCATATAAGCCTCTAAATCACCATCCATATTAGCCAAATTAATATCTAGCTGTGTTTGCATTTCGAGAATACCAGGAGGTCTATAACTCTCATCAACACTCAATAATTCATCTAGCAGTAAGGGGCGTGTTGCAAGATATTGAGAAATCCATGGGCTGGCATGTATTAACACAAAAAGGGCTTCTAACTTGTTTTTATTCTCAAGAAGCAAAGATATGTAAGTAGATCGCTGCACAATGCTTTTCAAGATGCTCATAAAACGGTTAAACACCACCAATGGCTCATCAAATTGTAATAACTGTTGCATAAACAAGGGCATAAATTGATTCAACCTTGTTCTACCGACAGGGACTAGCTTTAGCACAAGACTACTTTGTGCAAATAAAACTAACTGTTTATAGATTGCTTGTGAATCATCTACAAAATGCTTTCTTAATATACTTAAACAATATTCTTTTTCTTCTAGCTGTAACCATAAATTTTCAAATTCATCAGGTTTCGCTTCTTTTCCCTCAGCCATTTCATCATTTAACAACGACTGGTAAATATCATTAACCGTTTGTGTATTTTCTTTATATTCAGCATGAAACGTTTGCCAATCTTTTGCACCCATTAAAAAAGCAAAGTGATTCTGTTGGTCACTATCAACTGGCAGACTATGTATCTGTTGGTCATCCCGTAGTTGTAAATTATTTTCTGCCTTGCGTAAAAACAAATAAGCTACTGTTAACGCCTCAAACCATTGCTCGCTCAACAATTCTTGGTTTTGCAACTGCTGCAAGGCCTTCATCGTGGACCGAGCACGCATTGAAGAATCTTTCCCTCCATATATGAGCTGAAACATTTGAGCAATAAATTCAATTTCACGAATTCCACCAATACCAATTTTTAAGTTTTCTTTTGCTACCTCTTGACCAGCCTTTGTGTCTATAAGAGATTTCATCTCACGCAAAGACTGTATCGCCCCATAATCAAGGTAACGGCGATACACAAAAGGAATTACATCTGCCAGAAACTGCTCACCCACTTCACGACTACCGGCTACTACCCTGGCTTTTATCCAGGCGTAGCGCTCCCAGTCTCTACCATGAGATTGAAAATATTGATCGATAGACTGAAAACTGGGTATTAGTGCTCCAGAATCACCGAACGGTCTTAGCCGCGTATCCACCCGAAAAACAAAACCATCTTGAGTTTGCTCTGAGAGAACCTTAATGAATAACTGCACAACCTTTAAATAAAATTCTGCAGCCTCACCAATGTGTTTTTGTTCAACATGCTTTTGTGATTGCGTTCCTTCTTCAGAATAAGCAAAGACAATATCAATATCTGATGAAAAGTTAAGTTCTCTACCTCCTAGTTTTCCGAGAGCAAAAATAACAATATTTTGAGATAAATTTTCTATAAAGTTATTGTTTTTTGCTTTAGATTGCTGCCACTTAAAGCACCATAATAAAGTTTCTTCCACACAGGCTTCAGCAAAAAAACTTAATTCGGATAATGTTTGCTGAACACTGGTATATCCTTGAAGGTCTCGCCAAGCTATTCGTGCAAATGCTGCTACCCTTGCGCGACGCAATTTTTTTTGCAACGTCTCGACACTATCAATATTAATTACTGCTTCGTTTAACAAAACAATATAATCGTCTAAAGAATAATTTTTTTGAAGCTCACCATTAACTAATAACGATGCCAACCATTCAGGCTGAGAAACACAAACACGCCTTATAAATGGACTCGCATACCAAACCTTAAACAGCTCATCTTTGTAATGCATAAGCATTAACTCGTCTTCAACTAGCAGCTGTAGCGCATCAAACTCTCGTTGAAACCTGGAGACCTCTTTATCTGGGATGAAATTCGACATTTATAAGCTAAAAAACCGTTGATACGCTCATTCTAACCAGTTCATTAGCAATCACGTGAATAAACCTGAGCAATTGAGATATTCTAAATGCTAATGAGAATAGATATCATTAATATTATGACTATCCCGCCCATTTAGCATGGTTATTTAGCTTTACTTGGTGAACTAACATGGACTTATTAAAAAATAATTTTATATCTAAATGTAAATTTGCCCTGATTCTGAGCATCTTATTTTTAGCATCTTTTGCAAGTGCTGCTGAAGTAAATATCTATTCGGCACGTAAAGAAGATCTAATCAAACCCATACTTGATAAATTTACACAAAGCTCAGGCATTGAAGTCAACCTCATTACAGGTAAAGCCGATGCATTATTACAACGTTTGATTAGTGAAGGTAAAAACAGTCCTGCAGACATTATCATCACCACTGATGCAGGACGCTTATATCGCGCTAAAAAAGCAAACATCCTGCAAGCAGTTAACTCTGCAACATTAGATAATTCTGTCCCTGAGCAGTATCGAGATCCTGACGGTTATTGGTTTGGGCTAACCTTACGTGCGCGTCCAATTGTTTATGCGATCGACCGCGTGCAGCCCGAGCAACTTTCAAGCTACGAGGCATTAAGCAACCCTGAGTGGAATCATAAAATCTGCGTTCGTTCATCAGACAATATCTATAACCAATCGTTGGTTGCTTCTTTACTCACAAATATAGATAAAGAAGAAACATTTAATTGGACCCATGCTTTCGTAAAAAACTTTGCCAGGCCACCACAAGGTGGCGACCGCGACCAAATTAAAGCCTTAGCTGCTGGCCAATGTGACATCACACTTATAAACAATTACTACCTCGGCAAGATGTTGACCTCCAAAGATCAAACCGAAGTAGAAGCAGCAAAAAAAGTGAAAATATTCTGGCCAAACCAAAATGGCAGAGGCGTGCATGTAAACATCAGTGGTGCTGGGATCTCATCGTCATCAAAAAACAAAATGGAAGCCATAAAGTTATTAGAATTCTTGGTAAGTGATGAAGCGCAACAATGGTACGCAGAAAAAAATCTCGAGTATCCTATCAAACCCGGTATACAGCCTAGCGAGACATTGCAGTCTTGGGGAGAATTTAAGGCTGACGCACTCAATCTAAATCAGCTTGGTGAAAATAATGCACAAGCTGTGATGATTATGGATCGTGCAGGTTGGAAATAAACCATTTAAAACAAAAGTAGACCCATAACTACAAACCCCTCATGGAAGCCACTCAAAGCACCAGCAACAGTAAAACCAATAATAATTTTTTGATTTTTAATTATTTTCAGCAAAAAAACAATTTAGGCTGGACCACAGGAACTTTACTAATTGCAATAGTAATCAGCATCCCGGTACTAACCATACTTTCGTCAATATTCATGCCCAGTAGTGAAGTTTGGCAACATCTTAAATCTACTGTGCTTTCAGAATATGTAAAAAACTCACTGCTACTAGTGGTTGGCGTAAGCATTGGCACACTCCTTATCGGTATCACGACTGCTTGGTTATGTAGTGTATGTGAATTTCCTGGACGCAAAACATTTAGCTGGCTACTACTACTACCTCTAGCTTTTCCACCTTATATTATTGCCTATACATACACAGGATTATTAGACTTTGCAGGACCAATACAAAGCCTCTTGCGCGCCGCATTTGATTGGGAATACGGTGAGTACTGGTTCCCAGAAATTAGATCTTTAAGTGGCGCCATTACCATGCTCTCACTCGTCCTTTACCCATATGTATATCTTCTTACACGAACTGCTTTTTCAGAACAGTCAGCAAGCTTCAGGGAAGCCAGTCATGTTTTAGGTATCGGTGTAAGAAAAACATTTTTAAAGACCGCATTACCTTTAGCAAGACCCGCAATCATCGCAGGCCTAACGCTAGTCGCAATGGAAACATTGGCAGATTATGGAACAGTTCATTATTTTGGTATACCAACCTTTACAACGGGTATATTTCGCACCTGGTTTGGATTAGGTGATCGCATTGCAGCAACGCAACTCGCCAGCCTACTATTGCTTTTTGTCTTTATAGTCATCTTCATCGAACGCACGAGCCGCAAGACAGAAAAATATCAGAACCTCACAAGCTCACAAAAAAAATGGCGTTATCATTTAACAGGCAGTAAAGCTGCGGTTGCAATTATTATTTGCTTCATTCCGATATCTTTAGGATTTTTTGTCCCAGCTTTACAGTTGTCTTTTTGGGCACTAGAAACCGCGCCAGATATTATTGATAGTTCTTTTTTTGAATTAGTTTTTAACACTATTAGACTCGCACTAATGGTCGCAGCACTCATTGTTTGCACCGCAACTTTTCTTGCTTATGGAAAACGCGTTAGCCCCAACTTCATTGTACCGAATAGCGTAAATGTAAGCTCCATGGGCTATGCAATTCCCGGAATTATCATTGCAGTGGGCGTACTATTACCCTTTGCCTGGTTTGATAATACTTTAGATACATGGCTTACCCATAACTTTGGGATATCAAGCGGCTTACTACTAACCGGCACGCTCGCAGCATTGGTTTTTGCACATGTAGTACGCTTCATGGCCATTGGTTTGAATTCAGTAGACGCAAGTCTTGTAAAAATTAATCGCAATATTGATGATGCTGCACAATTGTTAGGACAAAAGTCATTTAAGCGTTTCTTTAACGTACATCTTCCATTAATACGCAGCGGAATTTTAACTGCAGCGCTACTTGTTTTTGTTGAAGTAATAAAAGAATTACCCGCAACATTAGTATTACGACCCTTCAACTTCAACACCCTCGCCGTTAGAACCTACGAGCTTGCATCAGATGAGCGTTTAGCAGACTCTGCTTGCAGTGCGCTACTCATTGTTATGGTAGGCATTTTGCCTATTTTAATTTTAAATCGATCCATCAGTAAGAGTCACTAGCACCTTACGTATGACTATTTGGGTAACGACATAAACAATCATGAACAAACATAAAATAATTCCCAGACTAGACATTCGAAAATTATGTGTCGATCTGCAGGGCAAAAATATTTTACGGAATGTGTCACTACAATTAGAGGATGGGCAAATTGCATCAATACTAGGACCAAGTGGTTGTGGAAAAACAACCTTGCTGCGATCTCTAGCAGGATTCCAACCATTATCAAGTGGTGAAATTTATGTTCATGAGAAATTATTTAGTAAACCAGGCTACTTACTAGCTCCTGAAAACCGCAAGATTGGCATGATGTTCCAAGACTTGGCTTTATTTCCCCATTTAACAGTTGAACAGAATATTTGTTTTGGTCTTAATTCGCTTTCTAAATCAGAACAACAATCAAGAATCAAAAATGTCTTGGAGTTGACTGAGCTCAACCAGCAAGAAAAAAAGTTCCCACACCAATTATCTGGCGGACAACAGCAACGCGTTGCGTTAGCACGTGCACTTGCACCGAAACCAAAGTTTCTTTTGCTCGATGAGCCCTTTTCAAGCTTAGATCCTGAACTAAGGGAACAGGTAGCGACTGAAGTGCGAAAAATCCTGAAACATGAAAATGTAACTGCAATACTTGTAACCCATGACCAGAACGAAGCATTCGCCATGGCCGATGAAGTTGGCATCATGGAAAAAGGGGCTATTGCTCAATGGGACAGTGCCTACAATATTTATCACCAACCTAAAACGCGCTTTGTGGCTGACTTTGTAGGACTCGGTAGCATGATTCCAGCCACAGTAGTAGGCAGTCATACGCTGGATACCGAATTCGGCGAAATTTCAGGCGAGCTAAGCGACAAACATGCAATTGGTGACAAAGTTGATCTTCTATTACGACCCGATGACATCCCTCATGATGACAACAGTCACTTCACCGCAATAGTTGAAGAAAAACGTTTCCGCGGCGCTGAATTTTTATATAAATTGCGTCTTCAAAGCGGAAATGAAGTCCTTTGCTACGCACCTAGCCACCACAACCA
>CAZFEP010000103.1:0-2676 GCA_964517365.1 uncultured Thiotrichales bacterium
AAAATACCTACTCTAATTCCAGTTTTTGTAAACGATATCGTAGCTGTCTGAAGGTGATACCCAGTAGTTTTGCAGCAGCTGTTTTATTCCATCGCGTCTGTTCCAAGGCCGCAACGATCGCTTTGCGTTCTTTTTGGATTAAATAGTCTTCAAGCTGGTCTACAGATAGTGAAATAGAAGATTCATCTGCTTCTGCTTGATTAGATGATGAGGTTGTATTGCTATCAGGTAAGTCAAGATCGGCTGCGGTAATTTGATTGCCTTCACATAATGTTGCTGCCCGTTCTAGAATATTTTCTAATTCTCTAATATTACCAGGGAATGAGTAGGTCTTGAGTTTTTCTATGGCATCATCTGAAAGTGTATACGCCTGGATTATATTGTTTGAACTATTGTCAGAGTTATTTGTGTAAGCACTGGCAGAAACTCTTTCCAACATGAAGTTAGCAAGAATAGGTAAATCAGTGATGCGTTCCCGCAACGGTGGGATGTTAAGTTCTATAACATTAATGCGGTAATATAAATCCTGTCGAAAATTGCCTGCTTCTACTTCAGCAGCTAAATCTTTATGAGTAGCGCTTAGTAAGCGTATGTCCACAGGTATTTCTTTTTGCCCACCTATTGGTTTGATAGCCTTTTCTTGTATGGCGCGAAGCAGCTTAACTTGCATATGAATGGGGAGTTCTGCAATTTCATCTAGAAATAAAGTCCCACCATTTGCCGCTTGAAACAAGCCTTCTTTGTCGCTGACTGCGCCGGTGAAGCTGCCTTTAAGATGACCGAAAAACTCGCTTTCCATCAATTCAGTTGGAATAGCGCCGCAGTTTACCGGTACAAAATCTGCATTCGCACGTGGGCCTTGTTGGTGTATTTGTGTGGCAACAAGCTCTTTGCCTACTCCTGACTCTCCACGTAGATAGACTGGTGCTTGGCTGCGAGATAGTTTATCGATTTTTTTTCGTAACGCTAGCATGGCTTCAGATTCACCAAGCAGCTTTTGTGATGCTTTAATATCGCTGTCAGCCACGATATCAATAGGCGTGCTTGCGACTTTTAATGCACTATCAACCAGTCCGCGTAAAATCGTCAAATCAATCGGTTTGGAGACAAAGTCAAATGCCCCGGCTTTTAAAGCTTTGATGGCCGCTTCCATACTGCCAAATGCAGTGATAACCGCTACCGGTATGTGAGGAAAGTTTTCCTGAATATGTTCGACCAATTCAATGCCCGTACCATCTGGTAATTTCATGTCTGTAAGGCATAAATCAAAGGGCTGACTTTCAAGTAATGATTTCGCTTCACTGACATTAGCAGCAGCATGTGAGTCCAGATTCATGCGGCTGAGAGTAATTTCTAGCAGTTCTCGTATATCAGACTCATCGTCTACGACTAAAACATTTTTCAAGAGTTTGACTCTCCAAAATTAATAGGGGCTGGGAATTCTATTTTAAAACAACTGCCACCGTTTGAGGGGTTAATATATCGTAAATTTGCTCCATTGTTATTGCATAATTCACGTGAAAGGTACAAACCCAGGCCTGTTCCTGAATCACTTGTAGTAAAAAATGGCTCAAATAATTGAGCTTGATGATCAGAGTTGATTCCTGGTCCATTATCTATGACATCTAGGTATGGCAAAGAACCGGCAGGGTTACAGTTTGCTACTAATTGAATCTGTACTTTGTCACCTTGCATCACACCATGTTTTTTAGCGTTTTTACACAGGTTCCAAAGAATCTGGTGTAGATTGTCAGGATCCATCATCACTGTGCCATCAATGGGAGTGGTTTTCATGGTGAGCTGATTTTTTTGCAAATCATTTGTGCGCATGAATTCCTCTATAAATTTCAGTAACCAGGAATTAATTTCAATTTTTTCAGGCTTAGATCTCTCTTTTCTGGATAAGCGTAAAACATTGTTAATAATATTGTTCAAGCGTACAGATTGATCTTGAATAATGGTGGCGAGTCTTTTATCTGCTTTATGTAATTCAGAAGACTCATCTAGCAACTGTGCGGCATGACTTATAGCACCCAATGGATTTCTTATTTCGTGGGCGATGCTTGCAGTGAGTCTTCCGAGGGAAGCAAGCTTGGTTTCCTGCACTTGTTTATCGATTTCCGTATTGTCATTTAAATAAATCACCGATCCACGGTCATGTTTTCTTAATCCTACCGGTACAATACGTGCTTGCAGGTCAGCTTGATTTGTACGTTTTAGTTTGCCGAAGTGATTGCTAAAATTGGAGTTTTCTGCAGCTTTCATCCAGGTTTTATAAAGATCATACAGGGGTGCAGAAATCTCGATTAACTTGGTTTCTTGATGAATATCGGGCTGGCCTAAAAGTTTCCAGGCAGCATGGTTATGCATATGAATTTTGCCAACATCATCCACCACCATAATGCCAGCATCCATTCTATTGATTAAATGCTCATTTAATTTTGCTAAATTCGCTAAATCAACGCCACGTTGAGCCGCAAGCTTGGCGCTTTCTGTGGCGCGATGAGCCAAGGTAATTGCGAGTAGCGCCGTTGCAAATAATGCGGCGCCTAGTAACCCTGCTTGTGTGTATGCAGTGGTTTCAAACATGGAGTTTAAGTCTGCATAAATTTCATGTAAAAGGATGGCAAGCGTAGCCAGTGCAGCAAATAATAGTGCTGTTCTTCCCGGTAGAAG
>CAZFEP010000103.1:2776-7356 GCA_964517365.1 uncultured Thiotrichales bacterium
GGATGGCAAGCGTAGCCAGTGCAGCAAATAATAGTGCTGTTCTTCCCGGTAGAAGTAGACTGCCTCCTGCTACTACAGCAATCATTAATGTACCGAAGCCGCTGGTGACTCCACCATATAAATTCATTAGCGTTAAGATTGCGATGATATCTACAATGATAGAAAAATATACTTGTAGGCGATAAGATAACCATCTGAAGTACGAGCTGATAAGCGCAAGGATAGCGAACAAGATATAGCATCCACTGACCCATCTTAGAAGTTCTGGGTCAAGAGACGCTAGAAATTTGCTTTTGTTCGCAAATAAGCTAAGGCTGAAAAAGAGCGCAGAAACAGCTAATCTATATAAAGAAAATAGTCTTAGTGCTGACCATTGCTGTATGGTTTTTTCTTCAAAAAAGTTGCTCATATCTGGACCAAGCTTGAATCAAGCAAAATAATTTCAAATAAAATAATTCACTATAGGTGAATTATTAGCATATAGCAGTTTGAGTTGTTATATACGTTTCATTTCTTAAGTATAATGTAATAATAAATTTCTAGAAACGAACTAAATATAAGCCACCATATAGGTAAGTTATGAATATTCATGAGTATCAAGCAAAAGCGTTATTCAGAGAAAATGATATTCCTGTTTTAGCTTCACATGTAATTAGCCGCGATGATGATGTTCAATCTATTTGTGGCTCTATAAAAGACCAACCTTGGATGGTCAAAGCGCAAGTGCATGCAGGAGGCCGTGGGAAGGCGGGTGGAATTGTTATTGTTAGTGATACAGAACAATTGCTGCCAGAAGTGACTAGCATGTTAGCGAAGACGTTAATTACCAAGCAGACGGATAATCAAGGATTGCCTGTAAGCGCTGTGCTTCTTGAGGAGCTTACGACTGTTGAGAGAGAGATATATTTGGCATTATTGATTGATAGAAACTCAAGGAAAATTTCCATCATTGCATCCGCCCAAGGCGGTGTAGATATTGAAAAAGTTGCTGAAGAGAGCCCTGAGAAAATTTTCATATATCCAATTCATCCTGCCGCAGGATTACAGGCTAATCAGATACGTGACATTGGCTATTCTTTAGAATTCAATAAGAATCAAATTAAGCAACTAGCATTAATTTTAACAAATTTATATCGATTATTTATTGATAATGATTGTAGCTTGGTTGAAATTAATCCATTGATTATTGATGCAGATGACAAGCTTATCGCATTAGATGCGAAAGTTACTATTGATAACAATGCATTATATCGTCAGCCAAGGCTCTTGGAGTTCTATGACACATCACAAATTAACCAATCAGAAGTTACCGCTAAGCAACTTGATCTGAATTACATAAAGCTTGATGGAAACATAGGCTGTATTGTTAATGGTGCGGGTTTGGCTATGGCAACCATGGACTTGATTAAGCATCATGGAGGTAAGCCGGCTAATTTTCTTGATGTAGGTGGTGGCACTACGCGAGCAAAAGTCTCTCAAGCATTTCAACTTGTTTCAAGTGACAGCAATGTTCGTTCAATTTTTGTAAATATTTTTGGCGGTATTGTGCGCTGTGATTTAATTGCGCAAGGCATTTTGGATGCGTTGCATGAGGTAGTGCTTGATATTCCGATTATAGTCTTGCTGCAAGGAACCAATGCAGCGGAAGGCAAAGCTTTGCTTGAAGGCAAGACGTCAAATATTATTCCTGTTGGTGACTTTAGTGATGGGGCTAAGCAAGCTATATCTGCAGCTTCAACGTTATGAGATTAGAGATGTGTTTTAAATGAGTATTCTTATAGATAAAAACACTAAAGTTTTATGTCAAGGTATTACCGGAGCACAAGGTAGTTTCCATACTAAGCATGCACTTAGTTATGGAACACAAGTGGTTGCTGGGGTTACGCCTGCTAAGGGCGGTACAACTGAGTTAGGGCTGCCTGTTTACGATACTGTGCGTTCTGCAATGCTAAGCCATGAAATTGATGCAAGTGTGATATTTGTACCGGCAGCATTTGCAGCTGATGCAATTCTTGAAGCGATATATGCTGAAATCAAATTGATCGTTTGTATTACTGAAGGTATTGCAGTATTAGATATGGTGAAAGTTAATGCAGTATTAAATGATAGTGAATCAATGTTAATTGGACCTAACTGTCCAGGCATTATTACACCGGGTGAATGTAAGATAGGTATTATGCCGGGCGAAATTCATAACCAAGGTAAGGTTGGTATTGTCTCTCGATCAGGCACGCTTACGTACGTCGCCGTTAATCAAACCGCTCAACATGGCTTGGGACAATCAACCTGCGTAGGTATAGGTGGTGATCCCATACATGGCCTGGATTTTATCGATTGTTTGCAATTATTTGAAGAAGATGAAGATACTGATGGAATCATAATGGTGGGGGAGATCGGTGGTACAGCAGAAGAAGAAGCTGCTGAATTTATTCAGCAACGTATCTCCAAGCCCGTTGTTGCCTATATAGCAGGTGTAACCGCTCCACCAGGAAAGCGCATGGGTCATGCTGGTGCCATTATAAGGGGAGGCAAAGGTACTGCAGAGCAAAAATATCAAGCATTAGATCGAGCAGGTGTAGCTACTGTACGAACGCTTGCTGAAATGGGAAAAGCAATGCGTGGTCTTTTAACACCATGAAATACTTTGAACCAAGTAATGAAAGATATTCTTAAGATAGCCCTTGCACAGTTAAATTATCTAGTTGGAGATGTGGAAGGTAATGCTAAACTTATCATGGATGCAGCCTTGCATGCGCGAGATCAAGAATCAGCAGATATAATTGTTTTTACTGAGTTGTCTGTTACTGGTTACCCATTAGAGGATTTACTATTTCGTACATCCCTTATCAGGCGTGTTGAGGTAGCAATTAATAAGATTAAAAATGAAATTAAAGGTATATATATTGTATTAGGTGCACCTACACAAAAAGATGATCAGCTTTTTAACACTGCCTTGGTGCTCAATGGTTCGCAAGTAGTGGCTGAATATCATAAACATCAATTGCCTAATTATGATGTGTTTGATGAAAAACGCTATTTCACACCAGGTAGCGATGCATGTGTAGTAAATATAAAAGATGTAATGGTGGGTATCACGATCTGTGAAGATATCTGGTTTGAAGAGCCCATAAAAAAGAGCAAGGAGATGGGTGCGGAGCTCATCATTAATATCAATGCTAGTCCTTATGAATTTGGCAAGACTGATCGGCGATTAATGGTTCTGAAGCAACGTGTAGATGAACAAAATATACCTGTTATATATACAAACCAAATTGGTGGGCAAGATGAGTTAGTGTTTGATGGCGAATCATTGTGTGTAAGTAAGCAAGGTAAGCTTGTTTTGCAGGCACCTGCTTTTGATGTGGGAATTTATTGCGTTCAGTATTCTAAGAAAGATTATGATTTGCAAAAAAGTAAGTGTATTAACAAAAATTTATCAAAACATGCATCTATATATCAGGCATTGGTTTTGGGTGTTAGAGATTATGTGCTTAAAAATAAATTCAAGAAGGTGGTGCTTGGGTTATCGGGTGGAATTGATTCTGCATTAACGTTAACTATTGCTGTAGATGCATTGGGTGCCGAGAATGTACATGCTGTGATGATGCCATTTCGTTACACATCAGACATGAGTGTTGAAGATGCTAATCAACTAGCAAGTTTAGTGGGTATAAAGTTAGATAATATTCCAATCGAAGATTCATTTAATGCGGTTACGCAGAGTCTTGGTAATGTATTTTCAGGTTATTCGAGAGACGTTACTGAGGAAAATATTCAGTCAAGAATACGTGGAGTATTGTTGATGGCTATATCAAATAAAACAGGAAGTATGCTGCTCACTACCGGAAATAAAAGTGAAATGTCGGTAGGTTATGCAACTTTGTATGGAGATATGGCGGGTGGCTTTGCTCCCCTTAAAGATGTTTCTAAAACGTTGGTGTATGAATTAGCTGGTTATAGGAATAGTATAAATCAAGTTATCCCAAAGCGGGTCATTACACGGCCACCTTCTGCAGAACTTGCCCCAGATCAGATAGACCAAGATAGTTTGCCAGCATATGAAATTTTAGATCCTATACTAGAAAAATTTGTCGAATTTGATTACACGCTAGAACAAATAGTTGCAGAAGGATTTGATGAAGAAGTTGTGAGACGAGTAATAAAAATGGTGTTACTGAATGAGTATAAAAGACGCCAAGCTCCACCAGGCGTTAAAATTACTTCCAGAGCATATGGTAAGGATAGGCGATATCCTATAACTTCAGGATTTTTGAATCACTAAATAAATTATTATTAATTACAGTAGTACGTTCTTAGGCGTAATTTTTCTAATGTTTTCCCCCATAAACTTTCTGCACAGCTTCTGTTTTCTTGTGCAAATTTGTCATCAATTACTCCATCTTTTCCAGTTTGGTAGTTTTGTGCATATACGCGACTAGTGTCTTCAGCTAGATCATTAATGCCTAAAGCTATGTAAGCTTCTCTTAGTGTATAAACTGCCTCAGGCATAACCTCTGCTCCTTGATAATTTTCCATGATATATTTTGCACGATTAGCTGATGCTACATATGCACCGCGTT
>CAZFEP010000104.1:0-7282 GCA_964517365.1 uncultured Thiotrichales bacterium
AAAATATCAGTGCTTCAGACATTCGTTCAAACATTGAACAAATGAATATTGAAAGTTTGCAAAGAGTAGATGTGTTTAGTGTTTACAAAGGTGAAGGGATCCCAGATTCAAAGAAAAGCGTCTCTTTAGGCTTGATTTTACAAGAGTTTTCACGCACCCTTACAGATAAAGAAATAGAACAAAAAGTCTTATTAATTATTTCTCAACTTGAAGATAAAGTTGGAGCAGAAATAAGAAACTAATAAAAAAATGGCGCTCACAAAAGCAGAGATGGCAGAAAATTTGTTTGAGGAATTAGGCCTCAACAAAAGAGAAGCAAAAGAACTCGTTGAGATATTCTTTGAGGAAGTTCGTGTCGCATTAGAGCAAGGGCACGAAGTCAAATTATCTGGATTCGGTAACTTCATTTTACGTGATAAAAATCAAAGACCAGGGCGCAATCCAAAAACAGGCGAAGAGATTCCAATTTCTGCAAGACGTGTCGTGACTTTTCGACCGGGACAGAAATTAAAAGCGAGAGTCGAGGCATATGCTGGAAATCAATAATAATAATGAATTGCCGGCAATTCCGGGTAAGCGATATTTTACAATTGGTGAAGTGAGTGAGTTATGTGGGGTGAAGCCGCATGTACTTCGATACTGGGAGCAAGAGTTTCCTTCCCTAAAGCCTGTTAAGCGGCGTGGTAATCGTCGATATTACCAAAGGCATGATGTAATTTTAATACGTCAGATTCGTAGCCTTCTGTATGAGCAAGGCTATACGATCGGTGGCGCTAGGCAGAAGCTAGCAGGGTCAGATGCAAAAGATGACCAAAACCAAAGCCAACAAGTTGTACATCAGATGCGGGTTGAGCTTGAAGACTTACTTCAAGTTTTGAAGCGATAATCTAACCTTAACCTATAGACTCTCCTAATAACTGCTGAATCTAGTTATCTTTTTTTGTACGGGGTGTAGCGCAGCCTGGTAGCGCACCACACTGGGGGTGTGGGGGTCAGAGGTTCGAATCCTCTCATCCCGACCATATCTACAATTAGGCAGTTTTTTCTACTCTAACTTGGTGAAAACCCCTTAATTTTGGCAAGTCTGTTCTAAATGATTGGTTCTGCGGTCGCACTTACAGCTCGCACTTACCGAATATAGCTTCTATACTTGCAGCCTACATACATTCATGGTTCTTCGTCGCATAGGCTTACCTTCCGTTAAACTAGTAACACTCCACTATTAGATAAAACTTTATTATCTGTGCAAGAGTATTGTTGATAAATTAATATATATGTCACCAGAATTTCATTTTGATTTAGAATTAGCCTTACTAATTGGGGCCTTGGTTACTGGCTTTGTTTGGTTGTTGGATAAGTTGTTTTTAGGCAATAAGAGACGCAAGCGCGCGCTGGAAAACTCTTACAATTCAACCCATAACCAAGAAGGAATGGACTCGCGAGGGGCTCAAGAATACCGTGAGCCATGGTTTTTAGATTTATGTAAGTCGTTTTTCCCTATTCTTCTTATTGTATTAGTTTTACGTTCCTTTATAGCAGAGCCATTCCGAATACCATCAGGCTCAATGATGCCCACTTTGCTGCATGGTGATTTTATTTTGGTGAATAAATTTACCTATGGAATTCGTTTGCCTGTTTTACATAAAAAAATATTAGATATTGGATCACCACAACGCGGAGATGTTGCGGTATTTCGCTTTCCTAAGAACCCGGCAGATGATTATATAAAGCGTGTAGTAGGTCTGCCTGGCGACCATATTGCTTACCGCGATAAAAAACTCTATATCAATGGCAAGTTGATGAATCAAAGTGAGAGTGGGGTGTATCAAGGTGAAGGTGCTAATAGTGTTATGAATGGCGCAACCGTCCTGCGTGAAAACCTAGACCAGCAACCACATGATATATTGCTTAAAAAAATAGGTTATAGCGCACCTGGTGAATTTATGGTGCCACAAAATCATTATTTTGTAATGGGTGATAATCGAGATCACAGTAGTGATAGTAGAATTTGGGGTTTTGTGCCGGAAGAAAATTTAGTAGGACGCGCTTTCTTGGTTTGGATGAATTGGGATTTTGCTGGTAAAAAGTTTAATTTCAATCGCGTTGGTAAAAAGATAATCTAACAGTGAGGGAATTCAAATGATTACAATGCATAAGCAACGTGGTGCAACGTTTGTATTTTGGGTGTTTTTTATCGCGTTAATTGGTTTCCTGCTAATGTTGGCCATGAAGCTTTTTCCTGTGTACTACAAAGGTTTAACCACGCAAAAAATAGTTGAAGAAATAACAATTGAAATGCAAGGTAAAAAGCCTAACAAGAAGCAATTATGGCAGTCCATAAATAAGCGTATCAATATTAATAGTGTTTATGGTGTAACTAAAGATCATTTTGTTTATATAAAAAATAAAGACTCAGTTGAGTTTGGTTTGGATTATGAGGTTAGGGTTCCGGTTATTGCAAATCTTGATGCAGTAGCAAAGTTTGATCAACGCCAGACTATAATTACTAAAAAATAATTTTTACTTGGTAAATTACCCAGTAAATTACCAAGTAAACTAACTAGTAAATCACTTAATAAAGTAGATAATCATTGAGTCTCATCGAGTTACTGGGCGAAGAGCTTTTACGTTCAGAGCATTGTCTTAGAGCACTTACCCATCGAAGTGTAAGTAGCAAGAATAACGAGCGTCTTGAGTATTTGGGTGATTCCTTGCTAGGTTTCTTTGTAGCCCATTGGCTGTTTAAACATTTCCCATCCTATCCTGAAGGTGATCTTACTCGCATGCGTGCGCACCTCGTTAGGAAAGAGACATTGGCGGAAATTGCGCGTGAGTACAAGCTTGCTGACCATTTGGTTTTGGGTGCCGGGGAGCTTAAGTCCGGTGGCTTGCGAAGGTCGTCAATTTTGGCAGATGCATTGGAGGCATTGATTGGAGCTGTTTTGATAACCAAGGGATATGAAGATGCGTGTAAATTTATAGAGAAGTTATATGCAGACCGATTTAATAATATTCCTACCATTGAACAACTTAAAGATGCTAAGACTAGATTACAAGAATTGCTGCAAGGTAATAATGAATGTTTGCCTGTTTACGATGTGGTCGAGAGGCAAGGCAAGTCGGGTAGTGAAACATTTTCAGTACAATGTGTGGTTGAGAATTCACAAGAAAAGTTTATTGGTGTAGGAACGAGTAGACGAAAGGCTGAGCAAAAAGCAGCGGAACTTGCTTTTGAATTCATCTCAAAAAACAGTATTCCGAAGTAACTAGAAATTAATGGCAATCAATAAAAAATGTGGCTTTGTGGCTATCGTGGGTCGTGCCAATGTTGGTAAGTCAACTCTATTTAATGCTCTTTTGGATGAACAGTTATCGATCGCTACACACAAGCCACAAACTACGCGACATAATATTCGTGGTATTTTGAGCCAAGAGTCATCACAGTTGATATTGGTGGATACACCAGGGATTCAACTAGGCAATAAAAGATTAATTAATAAAGTGTTAATTAGTAATGCACTGTCTAGTTTGCAAGAGGTAGATGTAATCTTGATGGTAATAGAAATGGGCCGTTGGGGTGAAGAAGATGAATATTTATTGAAGCAAATTAAACAAACAAAGTGTCCCGTAGTATTAGCAATAAATAAAATAGATAGAATAAAAGATAAATCTGCACTATTTCCTATACTCGAAGATGCTAAATCTCGTCATGATTTCGAAGATATAGTGCCTATATCTGCGTTGCATGATAAAAGTATGAGCGTGTTGATAAGAGTGTTATGTAGCTATGTCCCAGAATCTGTGTTTTTGTTTCCAGAAGATATTACCTGGGATCGGGATGATGCTTTTGTAATAGCTGAGATTGTACGGGGTGTTGCAATAACTCAATTGCATAAAGAACTTCCTTATGCAATCTATACAGAAGTTGAAAACTTGGTGTTTGATGAAGATCTGGTAACGATCGACGTTATAATTTGGGTAGAAAAAGATAGTCAAAAACCTATTGTGATAGGTAAAAAAGGAACTAAGTTAAAGTCTATTGGTGAGCAGGCACGCAAGAGACTTGAAAGGGTGTTTGGTAAAAAAGTAATGTTAAAAACTTGGGTTAAGGTGAAGCAGAATTGGCAGGATATACAAGATATTGTGTCTCAGTTTGAGCGGTAGCTTTAGATGCAATATTGTAAATATGGTGTATAGGTTATGAGAGTGCAGTTGCAACAAGCATATTGTATGCATGCGCGTCGTTATCGTGAGTCTAGTCGTATTGTTGAGATGCTCACTCCAGAATACGGTTTGGTGTCTTGTTTAGGGCATAGTTCCAAGAAGAAAAATGCAAGTGTTGATTTATTGTTTACACCTTTGCTTATTTCTTGGAGTGGCAGGGGTGATTTGTTTACACTCACTCATGCAGAAAGCGTATCTGCAAAACAAGTGTCTGCACCAGCAGTTTCTATTGTGGGCATGTATTTGAATGAATTGATTTTAAAATTAGTGCCTAAGTCCAGTCCTAGTAAAGAAATCTTTGAGTTATATAAAAGTGTTATGCAGTTGCTAGAAAAAAGTGATAGCCAAGAAAAAGTGTTGCGTTTATTTGAAATTGAATTACTTGAGCTAGTGGGCCATGGTCTTTCGTTGGATAAGGAAATCGATCATGAGACCCCTATTCTTGAAGACAGGTTTTATCGGTATGATGTCGGTTTAGGGCCAGCTAGAGTTTCCTGCAAAATTGATACTCGAGAAAATACTGCATGGAATGTTATTAAAGGATCTACGTTAATTGGTTTGCAGTCTCCATTGAGTATGAATACTTCATGTTTATCAGAGGCAAAGCGGCTGATGAGAGGTGTTATTAATTGGCATCTGGATGGTCGGTCATTGCACAGTCGAGAAATTCTACAATTTATGCAAGCATAAGTGCACAAACAACATAATTTTATAAAATGCCAATAACAACACCAGCTAATACAAAAGTACGTTTAGGCGTGAATCTTGATCATGTCATGACGATTCGCCAAGCACGATTCACACCTTATCCAGATCTGAAGCAAGCTATAGAGTTGTCAGAAAAGGCAGGAGCTGATGGTATTACGATGCATCTTCGTGAAGACAGGCGTCACATTCAAGATGATGATGTTTATCTCGCTAAACAAGTCATTCAAAGTAGTATGAATTTAGAGATGGCGGCTACTGATGAAATGCGAGATATCGCGCTCAAGGTCAAGCCAGAAAACTGTTGTATCGTTCCCGAGCATCGACAAGAGCTTACTACGGAAGGAGGTTTGGATGTTATTAAGCATGGCGCTAGAATTAAAGATATTACATCAGCATTAACTGAATCAAATATTTCAGTTTCATTATTTATCGAGCCTGATTTAAAGGTTATTGATGCTTCAGCTGAAGCGGGTGCACCCGTTATTGAGTTGCATACGGGTACGTATGCAAGTTGTGAGGGAGAGGCGCAAGCACAAGAGCTTCAAAGAATAAAACAAGCGGTTGAGCACGCCGCATCATTGGGTTTGGTGGTCAATGCGGGTCATGGCCTGCACTATGAAAATGTTGCACCCATTGCCGAAATTGAACATATGTATGAACTGAATATTGGACACTCCATTGTAGCGTATGCTTTATTTGTTGGTTTGGAAAAAGCGGTTCAAGATATGCGAACAAAAATGCATACATAACAATGGGTAGTAAATTTATCCAATTACTAGTAAATGCAAAACAAATATGAAAGTTGTTGGTACAGGTGTTGATATTGTAGAAATAGCACGAATCGCTAACTCTTTAGAAAGATTCAATGTTAATTTTGCGGAAAAAATTCTGCATGATGAAGAGATGAATGAATTTGAAACTTCAAATAATAAAGCAGCCTTTTTGGCGAAGCGGTTTGCCATCAAAGAGGCTTTTGCAAAAGCCATTGGTACAGGTATACGTGACCATGTGCATTGGCATGTTATGTATGTACAACATGATGAGTTGGGTAAGCCCTCGTTGATCTTTACGGATGATTTTGCAGAAAAAATAGATGCGAATACACTTGATGTGCATATTAGTGTTTCAGATGAAAAAAAATATGTGGTCGCTCAGGCGTTAATCATTGAAAATAGCCTGTCTCTTAAATAATTTAAGTTAAATAAGCCAAACTAAACCAAACAAGATAAACATTCATATGAATATATCTACACCAATACCTACATCAATTCCTACAATAGAACAATTTGTTGGTAATACTCCGTTAGTACGTCTTCAGCGTTTGCCTGGTAACACCACTAATTTGATATTAGCTAAACTGGAGGGAAACAATCCTGCCGGTTCTGTTAAAGATCGACCGGCATTGAGTATGATTGTTGAAGCTGAAAAACGTGGTGATATTAAACCGGGTGATGTATTAATTGAAGCTACCAGCGGCAATACAGGTATTGCCCTAGCGATGGTGGCAGCCATGAAAGGTTATAGTCTAAAGTTAATCATGCCTGAAAATATGAGCATGGAGCGACGTCAATCCATGCAGGCGTTTGGTGCAGAGCTAATTCTTGTAACGGTGGATGAAGGTATGGAAGGTGCGCGTGATTTAGCGCTACGCATGCAACATGAAGGTAAAGGAAAAGTGTTGGATCAGTTTGCAAATCCTGATAACCCGTTGGCGCATTATAAAACTACGGGTCCTGAAATTTGGCGAGATACAGATAAGAAGGTTACCCACTTTGTAAGTTCTATGGGTACTACTGGTACGATTATGGGAACTTCTAAATATCTTAAAGAGGTAAATTCTGAAATTCAAATTGTGGGTGTTGAGCCATCTGAGGGTTCAAAGATCCCGGGTATACGCAAGTGGCCAGAAGAATATATTCCAAGTATTTATAACGATAAAAATGTTGACCAAGTGGTGCAAGTGACTCAAGAAGAAGCAGAAATTATGATGCGTAGATTGGGTAAAGAAGAAGGCATTTTTTGTGGTGTGTCATCGGGTGGTGGGATGGCTGCTGCATTAAAAATTTCCGAACAAGTTGAGAATGCAATCATAGTTAGTATTGTCTGCGATCGAGGTGACAGGTATTTATCAACAGGTGTATTTGCTCAATAAAATATTATGGTTAAGTTTTGCCAGTAGGTATAAGTAATTAGAAAAATATATGAATACTTTAGTTTTTGATATAGAAACCGTGCCAGATGTCGAATCAGGTAAGAAAATTTATGATTTAGAAGGCTTGCCTGATAAAGATGTAATTAAAGCTATCGAACATATGCGTAACCAGCAAACCGGTAGTGATTTTATGCCCCA
>CAZFEP010000105.1:0-7261 GCA_964517365.1 uncultured Thiotrichales bacterium
GCCTTAACATTATCTACAGGTATACCTTCACCCTTTGCATAACATTCCGCAGCATAATATTGGTCCGTCGCATTGCCTTCCATTGCTGCTTTTTCAACCCAGTAGGCAGCTTTTTTAAGGTCGAGCCCCGACGTCATGTATTTGCTATATAGTTGGTATAAACGGCTATAAGTAGCCGTCTCACCCTGTTCTGCAGCTTTTAATAACCAATATTCAGACTTTTCCGGATCTACTAAATCTTTCATATCTGGTGGCGGAAATAGGAATAATTGACCAAGCATATATTGCGATTTAGAATCTCCTTGTTTGGCAGCTTGGGTAAGTTTGTCAATCGAGATTTCTTCAGGAGGGGTTTCAAACAAGCCTAAGTAATGCAATGTATATTCATTACGATACACACTTTGAGGTGAAGAAATATTTACCTCATCCGCTAAAACTGTAACTAATACATTTGCCTTAGATACATCTAATTCTTGCGCTCTAGCACTAATCTGTTCTTTTATAGAATTTTGCATTCCTTCAATTAAAGATGATATTGAAACGGGTTGATCAACCCTAGATAGCTCAATCCAATCATGATCTAACCATATTTCGCCTTGTTCACCTGCGAATTTAGTAATAGGTTGATCATCATCTTCCGAATACACTTCCTCGAAGTAATCACTTGGTGCAGTATGACTAAACTGACCGATCCAAACATGCATGCTCATATATTAAAAAATATTTTAAATGACCGCGAAAGTAAAGACATAGTATAAAAAGATTGGAACATTCTATGTTGTCAAAAATTACAAAACTTAGCATAAAGTATCTAATCTTTAGCAATCTATTTCATCTCATCCCAACCACAAATACTTAATTCATAATCTTCATCATCATCAGAACACCTTCCTTGCTTAGGAAGTTTTTCGAAATCTGTTAAAGAAACAATAAAAGGATAATATGCATCACTACCATCAACATAAAAAACAAGCTTTAATGCATTTTTTTCTAAATACTTACCCATCAAACTGAACTTTTCAACAATATAGTCGCCACGTCCCAGAGAATCGATTTGTAAGTTCTCCTCCCATTCCTTGATAAATAAAAAATCATCAACTGGCAGCCCAAGCATATTCATGCGCTTATTTACCCATTCTTCTAATTGACCAGGGTCATACTCGCCACTCCAATCTATCATGGTCGTGAAGTTTTCTGTTTGAGCAAAACCAGTAAAAAATGTTTCTTCTACAGCACCTTCATCCATCTCTTCCGGCGAATAATCATATTTATCATCAAGCTCTTTTTCCATATACTCATCTGGCTTATTAAATAACAAACTTCGAGACTCTAGATATAGATTATGTTTACTTTCCAGTAGTACTTCAGCGATAGTAGAAATATAATTCACGTTATTATCCTAATTAAAAATATGCATTTTTATAAATATATAAAAAAAATCTCATAAATTGAAGTTAATCAAACACATCAATAAGAATTTACTACCAACCCTGATCTTTTATTAGAAATTAAGTACACTCTAGTAGAGAGTTTTCCATAAAGGAACCCTTATATGCCAACACCCAAGGCAACATCACAATCAATACTTGATCCATCACTTGATAAAGGATCAGACACCAAGCATATGGTCATCAAACAACCAGATGATTGGCATGTACATCTGCGTGATGGCACGATGCTTAATTCAGTAACAAACTACACTGCGCGTCAGTTTGCACGTGCAATCATAATGCCTAACCTCAACCCACCTATAACTACAGTGGCTGCAGCGACAGGCTATAAAACACGAATACTCGAAGCACTAGAACAGGATATACACTTCACCCCCTTAATGACGTGTTACCTAACGGATGATGCCGATCCTGCAGAGATAGAAAAGGGCTTTACCTCTGGAGCGTTCACTGCATGCAAACTTTATCCAGCGAATGCCACTACTAATTCTAGTTTTGGTGTGACAAAAATTGAGAATATTCATCCGGTTTTTGAAACCATGCAAAAAATTGGCATGCCCTTATTAATTCATGGTGAAGCGACCGAAAGCCAAATCGATGTTTTTGACAGAGAAGCCGTTTTTATCGAACAATCACTTTCCAAGATCATTTCTAGCTTTCCTGAACTTAAAATTGTATTCGAACACATCACCACCAAAGATGCGGTGGACTATGTTAAAGATGCCGGAAACAACCTTGCAGCAACCATTACCCCACATCATTTAGCAATTAATCGCAATGCTATGTTCAAAGGTGGTATTCGCCCACACTTTTATTGCCTACCGATTGCCAAACGTGAACAACATCGCATTGCGCTGCGCAAAGCCGCCACATCAGGTAATAAAAAATTTTTCCTGGGCACTGATTCTGCACCGCATGGAGTTGGCGAAAAAGAATCCCCTTGTGGTTGTGCTGGAATCTTCAATGCACCTTATGCATTAGAAAGCTATCTGAAAACATTTGAAGAAGAAAAGTCACTGGATCGTTTTGAAGCTTTTGCATCTGAAAATGGTGCAGACTTTTATGGTATGCCACGTAATAGTCAAAAGATTTTACTTGAAAAGAAACCCACAATCATTACTGACACTCTCTCTACACCCACAGCAGATATAGTTCCATTTCATGCAGGAGAAACACTCGATTGGCATTTCTCGGGCCTGATCGATTAACGTATCAGGCACGAATTCGTTTACTACTAACGATTAGAAAACTAACACCACCCTATTTAGAGCACTGCTGAAAGGAACAGCCAGGGTACTTATAAATTAAGCAGCTTTAATCTTTGACTGACCCTGTAAAATGTAACTCACCGCTTGATCAGCAGACAATACAGGACACACAATTCTGTTAATTCTTTGCATGGTAGCCACATCATCCTCTTGATCCTGACAAGAACACGCATCCCCTATAACTATTGGCATATAACCTTCATCTCTTGCCGCACGTGCGTTACCTTCAATGCACCAATCTAAATGAATTCCACAAAGTACAATAGTTTTAATATTGGCTCGTTTTAGCATTACATTTAAAGGCGTACCCACAAATGAGCTTTGATGGGCATATTCAAAAAACTCAGAATCCTCAGGACGCTGGATTTCTTTCAGTTCATCTACTAACTCGCCGTCCCACTTTTTATACTCAGCTGATTTATTTTTTGCATCGAACGCATCTCCCCAGCTACCGTATTGCGCACGATCAAGATCAGTCATCGGATAATCTTCTCGAAACACATCGTAGCCTATCCAAAAGAATTTCATATCAACTTCACGACAAGCCTTGGCTACTTTTACCGTGTTTTCAAGCGTGCCACGCTCCCATTGTTTCTCTCCACCTTGTGCACCTTCTGGCTTATACAAGCTATTACACTGGCTTATCGAAACAAAAGCAGCAGGTTGGGCTAATATTTTGACAAGATCTAAATTTTCCCACTGCGCAGGTAAATCAGGAACACTTGGAGACATGATGGTTTACCTCGGTGTAATTTTTTTGATAGCTAAAATACTAGCGGAATGGCCCAGCACTGTGTAATAGATAAAACTGAACTTAAAAATTAATTAAATTTATTATGCTTATAACTAATTAATGAAATTACGTAATTTAAAATTTAAGTAATATACAAGAAAAGTTGACATTCATATTGCTTTTCAAGCATCTATATCATCTTCTTCAACTAACGGTAGATCCAATAGCGGCACCGATTGAACGGCATTGCCTGCAATACCTTTTATAGAGCCATACATATCTGTGGTGTTGAGCAAAACTTTATCAATCTGTTTATCCCTCTTTTTCCATATCGCCCTCATTGAACGTTGCTCGGACTCCAGATCTGATTTCATTTGGGTAAAACCTTCCACGATGGCTTCAATCTGTAATTTGAATTCGTTACTGGTCAGAAAATCATAGAGCATACCCATTTTATCGCCTTTATTATCTTGAGCAATCATCGCGGTGCTTATTTGAATAATAGATTCACGTAATACTGTACATAATCCTTTAAATTCATCAAACGAACATATCCACACACCGTCTTTAATTCCCATACGCTCCATATCAACTGGCATCACTTCTGTAACTAACACGCCTATATCTGCGTTCTTCTCACGGATATCAGCTTTAAACTTTTCAATCCAAGAAGGTTGGAAGGTTTTTGAACGTTTACTTTCGTAATACAGCGTTCCACAATTTTGTCGTGTGCGGGTATGCACAAACTGAAGACAATCTGCACCGCGTTCACCTTTCTTAATTTCCTGAATCGTATCTAACGGGAACTTGTCAGATAACCACTGCTCAATACCTAGCTCTTGCACCTCACCCTGTGTTTGCATAGAGCCTTGCTCTTGCTTGCGCTTCATCTCTTCTGTTAACTTTTTTTGATCCGCTAACTGCTTTTCAAGCTCTTTGAATTTTAATTCATTTTTAACGTCTTCTTCTTTGCGAATTTTTTCCTTTTCCTCAAGAAGTTTTTTATTGAGTTGCTTTTCAGCTTCTGCTTTTAAGGTATCTTCCAGCTCACCTTTCTCTCTTTTTAATTTTTCTAACTGAATAGAGGTTTTGTTTAACTCTTTTATCTTTCCAGACTTCTCTTCAAGCTCTTCACGCAATGAAATCAATGCATCCGACTGCTCCTCTTCTGCCTCGGCTTTATATTTTTTCTTTAATGCCAGCTCTTTTTGCTTTATCTCATCTTTAACACGCTTCTCAAGCACTTCATCTTGAGATTTCTTAGCACTTTCTAATGCTTTACGCTCTTCACTTAACTTAGCCGTTTGTGTATTGATGATCTCTTTTTGTTTAGCCAACTCATCGTTATATTGCTTTTTAAGCTGCTCATCCACCTGATGATATAAAATATCATTCACATCAATCGTTTCCCCACATTCAGGACAATTAATGATGTTCTTTTCTTGTTTCATAGTTTTCTCAATAACACGATATCGGAGATCAATTTTTGGGCCATACTGTTTAGGAGCATAATATAAGATAAGTTATCACAAAAAGAAGCTGCTCAATTATGCAACAACCCATACAAGGGTAACGATTTTCGTTAGTACAAAAAGAGGCCCGCCTATTGGTTTAAACGCATTTTAATCAGTGTGTAATGCTTCCAGGCTTCGAAAGGGTTTAACCCGAACTAAATTTTCGGTAGTGCATAACATACATCGCCCCGACAAGCGCCGATCCTCCAAACGCAGCCACAACCAATAGCATTTCTGCCCAACCCAGCCATAATGCAAAAGGGATGAGAAGCAAAAGGTCATCCGCGTCTATACCCGCTACGCCATCGAATTCGGCTGATCTTTTACCATCAATTAGTTCAAGGCGTTTAATTAGCCAAGGCAGCGAAATGGCCGCAATGCCCGCAAAGAAGCCCATCACAATCGCTAAGAGGCCAAATTCACTAAAACGCATCCCTATACCCAACCCAAAAAATGCCAATGCATTGCAAATGTTGTTACTGGTATATGCGTATCGGTCACTTGCCGAATCAACTTCTGCTGTCAGTAAGGCAAATTCAGCATCGGCACGTTGCAGTAGAACCCCGATCAAAAAAAGAGCGGCTGCAACAGAAAAAAATGCGGGACCAAGTGCTAACCCTAACGCAGCCAACACCCCCGATACTAGACGCACAGTAATGACTGAATTTCGCGTTACGCCAATGGCGTTTAACGGCCGCGCGATACAGATGCCTGTAATGCGACACAACCAACTATTCGTTGTCTTCATAGACAAAGTTTTTCAGTTAAGGTTTTTATTATTAAGGTTACTAAATGCATTAAGAATCAGAAATGTGACTACTCTTTTATTCATTTAAGAAAAACTCATAAAATATTTTACTTCCAACCATTTAGCCAATTTCCATCATCTTTCAACTCATGCCAATCGATCGACATAGAACGTTTTGTCATCACAGCCTCTATACAACATAGTACCACCCTACCCTCTTCATCAAACTCTAGCTCAGACACTAGAAAATGCTTTTCTTTATTAGTGGGTGCTACCGCTGTCCATTTGCTATTGAGTAATTTTTTAGGATTTATCTTATTCACTTTACTGCACTAATAAGCTCATCAATAGGCGCTCGATTTCGATAATCTGCATCAAGATAAGCATACTTCACCACACCGTCTGTACCGATTACGTAAGAAGCAGAAAGCGGTAACGTATAAGAATCGTCACCATTATATTCAGGCAAGCTAAAAGACAGGTCATAATGTTGGATAACATAATCAGGCAAAGTGAATACCACACCAAAATCAGTAGCCACTTTATTACCTACATCACTTAACACATGAAATGCGAGTTCATTTTTCTCTTGAGTAGACAACGCATTATCAGGAACCTCAGGAGTAATCGCGACCACTTGAGCCCCTGCAGCTTGAATCTCAGGCAAACGTCGTTGAAGCCCGTTTAAGTAGATGTTGCAATATGGACACCAGCCGCCCCTGTACCAAACCAGTATCACTGGGCCTTCTTTAAGAAGTACAGACAGCTGAGCCGAATCACCCAATGCATTAGTTAATTGAAAATCAGGTGCACGATCACCTTGTTGAATCGCAGATTCTAAAACCCCAGACTCTGCGACATATTGAATGCCTTTTTCATAATCCGCTTTTTTTTCATTTGAAGCAGTAGATGAAAATTTTTCTTTTAACTGTTTTAATTCCTGCTGCGATTGCTCAGCCGCTATACATATTGAGCTGACTAAGATAAGCATCGTTATAGATAATATTTTCAATGGAAGTCCTTAATGAATATGTAAGTAATGATTATTCGACCATTATAGAGATCAAGTGTTCTGTCATGTCAATGAACTAGGATTAATAAATTAAATGGATCTGACCCTTTTATCACTAAGCTTTCTTTTCTAGAGATTTAATACCCAATTTTTCACCAAAATGTAACGCAAAATAGCAAAACAATGCCCCTAAAAATACCATACCAATAAATATTGCGGTATAAGTTGCAGAGCTTGCCAGCATAGGCAATAAATCAGGAAAAAATAGTGATAAAACAATTCCTGATAATACAATTCCCAATACCAACCAAATAAGAACCACTTTAAATCTGAAATTTCTTGGGAAATAATCTCCTCGTTTCTTGCCGTAGTAAATACCTATCGATAACGCAGGGATAATAGTGGATAAAAATGTATTCGCAGGTAGCGTTGTACCGAGCAAATATTCAACTCCCGCAATTATCATCTTAATAAGCACAGACACCACAATAATCATCACTGCTACTATAAAAGGGTTAGGCAGCGGCACAGATTT
>CAZFEP010000106.1:0-7222 GCA_964517365.1 uncultured Thiotrichales bacterium
ACTGTTAATCACTAGGTCGGCGGTTCGAGCCCGTCCCAGGGAGCCATATCGTTTTGCCAGATCAAAACAATTATTTTCAAAAAGAACTGTATGTGAATATCATCAATGCATAAGTTCTTTAATATATGGTTTAACAAATACTGGTGGGCATCACTCGCAAGTATTAATCTTTTTTTTATCGCCTTAACAATAGCCCATCCACATATACCTAATTTTCAACAAAAATGGCGCTTGATTACTCCATTTTCCTTACATACAGAAAATAACTTTGCAGCATGGTGGTCGGGAATAACACTGTTGTTAGCCGCACTGCTGTCCTACCAACGTTATACAAGTGAGGCGGATAAAACAAAATTTGCTTGGCTGATATTGGCAATAGTCCTTGCAGGTCTATCATTAGATGAAATCGGCTCTTTCCATGAGAGAATTGGGCACTTAAAAGGGTGGAGTGGAATTTTACCTTTTGGGGTACTTTTAATTTTATTAGTTACTTATGTAAATATAAAACTATTCCAGTTCAACAGCACTAATATAAATGCAAAATACCTCTGCATTTCAATTTCCTTATTATTCAGTGTCGCTATTCAAGAATACATTGAGCATACCTATGCTTGGAAACCCTGGATGCTTGGTCTAAGGGTTGGAATTGAAGAAGGAACTGAACTGATAGCGACTATGTTCATGCTACTGGCAATAATTCACAAAATAAACCTACCTCTAAACCTTTTCTCTTTATTGCCCAGCCTAAATGCATTGTCAAAATTGAGACTTATTACACTAATAGGATTAATTGCTCACATTTTAGGTGGTTACATCATTACACAAATTGGGGATCCACTTTTTAGAGGCAATCCAATGAACTGGTATCCAACATCATTATATTTTTGCACAGCCTTAGTCTGCTTACATAAAGTCATTCATGCTTCTGAGCGGATTGAAAAAATTAGGTGGGGAGTCGTATTAACTTTAACCCTGATCACATCAATTGGAATAATGACCAACTTATTTATGATAATTATTCCAAGAGTTTATGAATTAACTAACACTACCCTCAACCATCAAAACTTTATGATAATTTATATTATTCAGTTAATATCTATCGGCATGTTATTAACAAAAAAAATACAAATATCAAAAACGTTAGTTATTTCTAGTTTAGTATGCTTGTTCGCATTAGCCTGGCAAGAACTATATGTTGAAAACATATGGATTCGCTACTCGATATTAGGTGCATTTTCCTATTGGACTTTTTACATTTTTACTAGCAAGAATATGCTTGTTGATAAAACCATATCTAATAAAAAAACATCATAAAATTCAGGTTGAAAATTACTTGCTACACCTCAAGCTTTTTTAAATACTCAGTAAATCGCTTCCCAACACCCCTATGTTTCATTGCTAACTCAACCGTAGCTTCCAGATAGCCCAATTTACTACCGCAGTCATAACGCTTGCCTTCGAATTTATATGCTAAAAGTTTTTCAGTTTTAGCTTGCGTGGCCAATGCATCGGTAAGCTGTATCTCACCTCCCGCACCCGTGTTTGTTTGTTCAAGAATATTAAATATTGAAGCGTCTAATAAATACCGGCCTACCACTGCTACGTTGGATGGTGCATCTTCTGGATCAGGCTTTTCGACAAATGTATCCACATCCCACATATTATCCTCAATCTTTTTGCCCGATATAACACCATAACTTTTTACATCTTTCTTATCGACCTCTTGCACACCGACAACACCACATTGTTCTTTTTCATAAACATCGATCATTTGTGCCAGACAACCACTGCCGTTATCATCTATCAAATCATCTGCAAGTATCACTGCGAAGGGTTCATCGCCAACAACAGGTTTAGCGCACAAAACAGCATGACCCAAACCTAGAGGCTCTGATTGCCTTATGTAGATGCAATTAACATGCTTAGGCAAAATATTTTGCACCATATGCAACATAGTTTCTTTACCATCTGCATCAAGCTCTGTTTCTAATTCATACGCTTTATCAAAATGATCTTCTATTGAACGCTTATGACGTCCGGTGATAAATACAAGCGTGTCAATTCCTGCTGCTACCGCCTCTTCAGCCGCGTATTGAATAAGAGGTTTATCTACTACTGGCAGCATCTCTTTGGGACTGGCTTTAGTAGCAGGGAGAAATCGCGTCCCCATACCTGCAACGGGGAAAACTACTTTACGTATTTTAGACATATTTATAATTCTATTATTGTTATTTAAAATGAAAACTAGATGATCACAACTAGTGATAAACTATGCAGCTAATTTAAGCCGAAGCGTAGTCCACTTAATGGAGTATTATCTTAATCTCTTACTTTTATATTTTCTAAATTCTTCTCAAGTGTTTTAGGCCCGATGCCTTTTACATTTATCAATTCTTCTGCTGCAAAAAATGGTCCATTAGAATCTCTGTATTCAACTATTGCCATAGCTTTTTTAGGACCAACACCCGTTAGATTATTGGCAAGCTCTTTAACATTAGCATTGTTAATATTAACCGGCTCCGCACAAAGAACCGATACAAATAGCAACAAAATAGAAACCAATAATAATCGCAACATATCGTCCCACCCCAACATTGCAAATTTAGAGCTGTAATTTAATTTTGCTTAAATTACATTATTAACTTGTTAGGTTAATTTAGCGGGATTAGCTAAAAATTACAATTATACAATTAAACTTTAAGAAATTAGCTAAGCACCACAAGACCAATCTTCAAGGTATTGATTAATAACAGATAATGGATCTGTCGCTGAAGTAACAGGCCTACCCACAACAATATAATTTGAGCCTGCTTTTCGTGCTATTTGTGGCGAAGCAACTCGTCTTTGATCATTTGCCAAATCACCTTGCATTCGAATACCTGGCGTCACAAGCAATGGTTGATCTCCCCAAGCACCTCTAATGGCGGCAACTTCCTGCGCAGAGCACACCATTCCATCCATATTTGCTTCTATTGCTAACTCAGCCAGCTGCATAACACTCTCCCCGGGATCCTTTTGAATCCCGACGCCAGCAAGTTGTGACTGATCCATGGAGGTTAGTATAGTGACAGCAACTAACTTTGTTGTCTGTGCTTGAGATGGCATGACCTCTCGAGCTGCGAGTAGCATTTTTGAGCCACCTAATGCATGCAAAGTCATCATCCAAACCCCTAAGTTAGAGGCCGACTTACATGCAGATGCTACCGTATTGGGAATATCATGCAGCTTTAAATCCAAAAAAACCTGATGACCTTTTGCGCTTAAGTGCTCTATAAATTTTGGGCCCTCTGCAATAAATAACTCAAGACCTACTTTTAATTTACAGGGTTGTTCGTGAATTTTATCAAGAAAGTCATTAGCTGATTTAGCATTGGGATAATCTAAAGCAACAATGATGGGGTTATAATCAGACATAGTGAAATCAGATATGGTGAAATAGGATGTAAAGAAAAATATTAATATAAACTAGTTTAAGCTGGGCATTATAGGTACAACTGTACCCCAAGAGTGGCAACCAGGACATTGCCAATACAATAGCTTGCCATGAAAACCACATTGCTTACACTGATGCGTACTACGATCCTTAATTAATTTTTCTACACTATCTTGAATCTTTGATAGCCCAGCTTCATCAATTACACCACGTTGATAATTATTGCTTTTTAAAAACTCATTTACTTCAAGTAATGACAATTCGGGTTTTTCTAATAACCAATCCAAAATATTTTGTTTGTCTGTATCATTTTCATTCAAATTCTTCAGAAGATTTGAAAACGTAATCCCACTTAAATTAGTATCTTTAATGCCATTTAGAAATTGCTTAAAACCCGCCTGATCATTGTGACCAATAAATGCTTTTCTTAAGTCCATAAAAACTTCTGGTAAATATTCAGGCTTTTGCTCCGCCACCGCCATATAGAATTTAATAGCTGATTTATAGTTTTGTTGACGCATTGCTATATTACCGAGCAAAACACTCGCACGCGCGCAATCTTTATCATAAGAAAGTGCTTTTTTAGCTAGCTTCTTTGCTTCATTTTCATCGCTATCATTATCACTGTGTGCTGCTTCACCAAGCTCACAGTAGTAATGAGCGGTGATATGGTTCATTTTAATGCCTTGAACTTTTTCTAGTTTCTTAGTCGTCTCAATAGCCATACTCCATTCTTTTTCCTGCTCGTATAATCCAAGCAATAGAGGATATGCTTCTTCAGTTTGCATCCCAATCTCGATAACGTCATTTAGTAACGTCTCAGCACGATCTAGTAGACCTGCTTTAAGGTAATCTTTAGCGAGCTCTAATAACGCTGTGGACTTGTCCATCGCCTCAAGTGTTGGTCTTGCAATTAAGTTTTGATGAATGCGAATAGCCCTGTCCACCTCACCTCTACGTCGAAACATATTTCCCAAAACCAAATGTGTTTCTACAGTTTCAGTATCCACATCGACCAAATCAATAAACACCTCTAGCGCTTTGTCGGGCTGCTCGTTAAGCAGATAGTTCAAACCTTTTAAATATTCGCCAGGAATTTTTGGCTTGGAACGTTTCTTATAAAATATTTGCGCCAAAAACCAGCCTGCGACTCCTGCTGACAGCAGTAGCAACCAATATATTTCTGGCATTAACGAGAACTCTTGATAGGAAGCTGACGAAGATTCGCAAGCTCTTCTTCTGTTAAAGCAATTTTCTTAGCCAGTACTCTAGCTCTGTTTTTGTTTTTCAGTATCAAGCTAATACTAAACAACACCCCAACTAATGTACCAAAAACGAAACACACCAACATCGTTAACCCCAATGGTACCTGAATTGTCTGGAATACAAGATTTAGTGGGACCAAGCCAAGATTTTCTAATGTGAATACAAAAAAAACTAGAATAAATCCAAGAAATAACAGAAAAAGTAAAAAACGTGTCATTAAGGATTAAATCTCGTTGGAGCTACCCTAAAGACTAGATAAGCAAAGCTAGTCCTCGGATAAACTTTTGTTCACACGCTCACGCAATTCTTTCCCGGGCTTAAAGTGCGGCACATGCTTGCCAGGAAGTGAAACGGCATCCCCGGTTTTAGGATTACGCCCAATTCGGGGTGGTCTAAAATGTAATGAAAAACTACCAAAACCACGTATCTCGATTCGATCACCTTGAGATAGCGACGTACTCATTTGCTCAATAATGCTTTTTATTGATAACTCAATATCTTTATGGGCAAGATGATTTTGTTTTAACGATATTTTTTCAATAAGCTCTGACTTAGTAATCATGTTTTTTTCATCGTACATGGTCATCACTTACTCCTACATTAATTTTGCTTACTGTATGTAATTTTTATGGGTTATTAATCTTCTGAAGAATCACTTTTCTTGTCTTCAATTGATTCCTTCAAGATATCACCAAGCGTCATTGAGGCAGATTCATTACTACTGTACTCCTCAACCGCTGCAGATTCTTCTTGATAATCTTTAGCTTTTATCGACAAATTAATCGTTCTTGTCTTCTTATCTACGCCAATAAATTTAGCCTCAACCTCATCACCTTCTTTCAAGACCATGCGCGCGTCTTCAACGCGATCTCTGGCAATCTCTGAAGCTTTTAATACACCTTCTACACCATCTCCAAGATCAATAATAGCGGCTTTAGCATCCACTTCCATCACTTTTCCTTTAAGAATGCTTCCCTTAGGATTGTCAGCAAAGAAACCTGAGAACGGGTCTTTCTCCATCTGCTTAACACCAAGTGATATGCGTTCACGCTCAGCATCTACAGACAATACCATGGCACGTAACTCGTCACCTTTTTTATAGCTATGAACGGCTTCTTCACCCGTATCACTCCAAGAAAGATCCGACAAGTGAACAAGACCATCGATACCCCCATCCAAACCAACGAAAATACCAAAATCAGTAATAGATTTAATCGTACCGGTAACTTCGCTACCTTTATCATGCGTCACTGCAAAGTCATCCCATGGATTCGCTTTACACTGCTTCATACCAAGCGAAATTCTGCGTCGCTCCTCATCGATATCAAGGATCATTACTTCAACTTCATCGCCTAGCGATACTAGTTTGGCTGGATTTACATTCTTATTAGTCCAATCCATTTCAGAAACGTGAACCAAACCTTCGATACCTTCTTCAATTTCAACAAAGCAACCATAATCAGCAATGTTGGTAACTTTTCCATATATGCGTGTGTTTTCTGGGTAACGGCGATCAATATCTCTCCACGGATCATCATCAAGCTGCTTCAGACCTAACGATACACGTGTCTTTTCTTTATCAAACTTAAGCACACGTACTTCAATCTCATCACCAATTGCCACAATTTCAGATGGGTGCTTAACACGCTTCCATGCCATATCAGTAATGTGCAACAAACCGTCCACACCACCTAAATCCAAGAACGCACCATAATCGGTAAGATTCTTAACAATACCTTTAACGACTGCACCTTCTTTAAGCGCTTCGATAAGTTCTTCACGCTCAGCGCTGTATTCGGATTCAACCACTGCACGTCTTGAAACCACAACATTATTGCGCTTAAGGTCAATTTTAATAACTTTGAATTCTAGTTCTTTACCTTCCAAGTAAGAAGTATCGCGCACAGGACGTACATCGACTAAGGAACCTGGCAAAAAGGCTCGAAGATCACCAAGCTCAACAGTGAATCCACCTTTAACTTTGCCAGTGATTGTACCGGTAACCGTTTCACCAGACTCATGAACCGTTTCTAACTCTGTCCATGCTTTCGCACGTCGAGCTTTTTCTCGTGAAAGTTTCGTTTCACCATAACCGTCTTCCAGCATATCCAATGCCACATCAACGGTATCGCCTACCGCAACCTCAAGCACACCATCGGTTACTTTGAATTGGTCTATGGGAATAATGCCCTCTGATTTCAGACCGGCATAAACGATAACAGCATCTTTATTGATATCAACAACGGTTCCACTAATGATGGCGCCTACCGTTGTATTTAAATTAACTACACTCTCTTCAAAGAGCTCTGCAAAACTTTCACTCATAGTAATCTTGTTTCAATTCCTATTATTTAATAAGGATCGGTTAATGCCCGCCATGAACAATTTCAGCAATTCGATTTACTACTTGTTCGATCGAGATATCGGTCGAATCAACAAGCAAAGCGTCAGCGGCAGGACGTAATGGAGAGACTTTGCGAGTTTGATCCCTAGAATCCCGCGTCTCTATCTCTGTCAAAAGGG
>CAZFEP010000107.1:0-7194 GCA_964517365.1 uncultured Thiotrichales bacterium
TCTTGTTTTGCGCGTTCAACAAAGTGTTCCAGTTGTTTGATGTTTTTATGAGTTAATAAACTGCCCGAACCTTTGCGTGCAGTGTCTAACATTACTCCTTTTAATCGAGCATCGGCCGCAGCCGTAATGGCGGTTTCTATATCAAATTCCATGTCAGCAAAGAATACTGCGATAATAGAGATGCCTTTGTTAGTGCAATGAATAAGGTTGTGCAAGCTTGATTCTATATGCCTATCACTAAACATTCCGACTTTCACATAATCTACACCTGTTTCAGCGGTTTGAATAACTTTCTCATTGATAATTGAAGTATCAGCAGGAAGATCTCCAATGGTTGCGCTGATTACGCATTTTTCCCATAAGTCATCGACTACTCGATGAATTTCTTCTAAAGGTGCAGCGCCCAGTGCACCATCATATGGCTCTTTTAAATCAATAATGTCAGCACCGCCTTGGTACACTAATTTAGCTTCTTCAAGGTTGCGTACACTGGCTAACATACCTGTCATGTTTGGCTTTCCTTTTTAAAATGAACGTCTATTTTTTTCATTAACCATGTCCAGGCTTCTTGTTCACGTGGCCCTGAAGTCTTTTCATAACCAATGCTTAAATATTCAATTTCTTGTTGTACTTTATCTTTGGGTAACATGTGCAATCGACTCGTTAAAATTGCGAGTTCGAGTACGGCTGATTGTGCGCGATTATACCCATGAAATGGTTGATGTGTGGCTTCGTGTACAACTTTACAGATATATTTTGGACGCAGTTCATCTTCTACTTTATCAATGACTTCTAACTCTGTATGTGAAAGACAGTTTTTCAATCGCACACCATTTATAACGTCAGTTGAACAGGTGTCCCAGTCCCTGTGGCCGGTTAAACATCCAGCATACACGCGAACATCGTTTGTATAGTTAAGCGTTGCGGTGCTATTACGTTCTAAATTATCCAGGGTTGCTGAAGGTTTAAAAGGTAATATAATCAAATGTTCACCCTCTTCATGTATGCCCATAGGGGCGATATGAACCGTTTTATCCTCACGGATGGTGGTAACAATACATTCACGAATAAAGGGCATATTCTATTTCTTCTTTACGTTTTTTCTTTTGTTTTTAATTTTATTTTTTCTGGATGTGCGGGTATGCATAGTAGTTCCAGCTTCTTTAAATTGACTTAAGTCATCATCCGTACTTTTAGTGCTCACACCCCAATCTAGTTCTTCGTCTTGTTCATAGCGTTTACCCAATTGCCAGGCAATTTGTGCACGTGCATGCTCGATACCTAAATAGAAGGCATGCCCACCATCATCTTCAACATTTAATTGAGGGTAAATTTCATATGGGTCAGTCGTGGTATGCATACCATCACGGTTGTAAGTATGCACGCCTTCTTCTGTTACCTGTATACGAAAATTAGGATCTTTAATATCTGCAGCAAATTCTTTCACTTCTTCAACATTATAAGGGAAAGGTTTGCGTTCATGCAGCGCCATTAGGCCATTGTCATAACCTTTAGGTGGAATGCAATCAATTCTTGAGGCATACATAATCCTGCGAGCGAGGTCGGCTTCACGCACAGCGAAACGACAATGCTCGCTGACTTCGGTCGCTAATACTGCCCTGATTTCCAGTTCAGAAATAATGCCTAGTAATAATGCATTGGTACCTGCTGAATCTACATGCGTTAATTCAGTGAGATTGCCAATGCCCATAATCATTTCAATATCTGGATAACGTTTGCGTAAATTGCGATATCGAACGATAGATTCTGTAAAACCAAAATGGATCGGATCTAAAATTGAATCAGCAATAAAGTCTCGTCCTTGTTTGAGCATGATGTCAATGGCGCGATAAAGCGAACGTGAGTCAGAAGGGTTATTGCCGATCAATATTGGGGTTGACTCTACTTCATCTAATACCCATAACGTTTTTTCACTTAAGCTAAGTAAGAAATCAGCTCCTGCTTTGCCTCCAGTCACTAAATCTTCGGGCGTTAGAGAATCCACACTGACCTTGAAGCCATCCGCTTTTAAAGCTTGTACCGATTCAGTTAAATGAGGGAAAGGCGTGCTAGGAAGGCACCCAAGGTCAATAACATTGGCTCCATCTTCTCTATAGGTATGAGCACGCTTGATAATGTCTTTAACAGACATCGCGGGTGCATCTACGATTTCAGCAAAAATTTGAACATCATACTTACTGAGGTCTGCTTTCCGATCCATGTGGCCAAAATATGCAGGTAGATCTTTTAGTTCATCCGGGCCTCGTTCAACAGGCAGTTTTAGAACCTTGGATAATGCTTCTATGTCACCGCGACATCGCCCGGGGATGATTATTTTCTGAGCCAGCGCTGTGTCAGACAAGCGTTTTTCAATTAGCTGTGTAGTCATTAGAGCGGCAACACTTACACCAAGCTGGCGTACCTCGTAGGTAAATTCGGTTGGCTGCATAGATTCCAATACGCGATTCAAACTTTTTTCTGCAAGTTTGCCGGTTAAGAAAAGGATATGTTCAGCCATGATATTAAAAAGTAATTGCTTGAATAATAGTAAATAAGTGCTTCATTAATATAATCATTTTACACGCACTTATCTAAAACTCTTAACTTTATGGTGAGATCAAAAGAGAGAGCTTGGGTAAATAATAATGAATTAGGATGAATAACTTGTTTAGAATGCGAATGCGATTATATTTCATTTTTATTATTCAAACATGCTAACCACTATAAAGCGCCGTCCTGACGTTGCGATCAGCAAACAAATTAATGAATTGCCGCTTATTCTGCAGCGAATTTATGCCCAACGCGGCATAAGCAATGAAGAAGAAATTAACCATTCACTTAAAAAGGCATTGCCACCTGGACAGCTGCTCAATGTCGATGAGGGAGTAAAGCTGATTTATAACTGTATGCAAAACAACCAGCACATCCTGATTGTTGGTGATTTTGATGCGGATGGGGCGACCAGTACAGCGTTGTTTATTCGAGCCTTGAAAAGCTTCGGATATTGCAATGCATCCTATTTGGTTCCAAACCGATTTGAATTTGGTTATGGACTCACCCCGGAAATTGTTGAGGTAGCGGCAGAATCAAAGCCATCTCTAATCATTACAGTAGATAACGGAATTTCCAGTATAGAAGGTGTGGCGGCGGCTAAAGCAAAAGGTATTGATGTCCTAGTCACTGATCATCATTTACCGGGCAAAGAGTTGCCTGATGCCAATGTAATCATAAATCCTAATCAACAGGGTGATGACTTTCCTAGCAAACATCTTGCGGGGGTCGGGGTAGTGTTTTATGTGTTGTCAGCATTACGTGCTTTGTTACGTGAACATGAATGGTTTACTAAAAAAAATATAACGGAACCTAATCTTGCGCAATTTTTAGATATTGTAGCCGTGGGCACCGTTGCAGATGTGGCAAAACTTGACTACAACAATCGAATCCTGGTGGATCAAGGTTTGCGTCGTATACGTGCAGATAAATGTTGTGCAGGAATATATGCATTACTTAGTGTGGCGGGTAAAAAATTATTTCGTGTAAGTTCAACCGATCTTGGTTTTGTGGTGGGCCCACGCCTTAATGCTGCAGGTCGTTTAGAGGATATGTCATTAGGTATTGAATGTTTGCTTACGGATGACGCGTCGCATGCGCTGGAGTTAGCTAAACAGCTAAATGACTTAAATGAAGAGCGTAAACAAATTGAACAAGAAATGCAGAAACAAGCATTAGAAGCGCTGAAGTCTAATAAGTTTGAGAATATTGATGCACACCAATACGGGATTGCATTATTCGATGCAGAGTGGCATCAAGGTGTGATTGGTATTGTTGCAGCACGTTTGAAAGAAAAGTTTAATCGACCAGTAATTGTTTTTGCTCAATCCAATGAAACTGAACTAAAAGGTTCGGCACGTTCGATACCAGGTTTACATATCCGTGATGCTATAGATTTGCTCGCTACTCGCCACCCTGAATTGATTAATACTTTTGGTGGGCATGCAATGGCAGCAGGGTTGTCTATCTCAAAAGAAAAATTTGAAGCTTTTGCAACCGCATTTGACCAAGTTATTGAAGAATTAGTCACTGCAGAACAATTGGAAGCTGTATTGCTCTCGGATGGAGAGCTTAAAGATAACGAATTAAATTTGGATATTGCAGAGTTATTGTTTCGAGCGGGGCCTTGGGGTCAAGGGTTTCCGGAACCTGTTTTCGATGGTGTATTTAAAGTAAATGATCATCGTATTGTTGGTAAACATCACTTGAAATTAAATGTAACGCCATTAGAGGGAAGACAAAAGATAGATGCGATTGCCTTTAATATAGAAAAATATCAATGGAATGAAAAAGCAGGAGAAGTACGCATAGCTTATCAGTTAGCTATAAATGAATTTCGAGGGGTTCGATCTGCGCAGCTTATTGTTCAACATTTAGAGTCTATTTGATATTAATTATTACCTAACAAAAATTTATTTGCGCTATGATGTGTGCGCACTCATTTGATAGCTAAACATTTGAACAGAATATGGAAATTAACCCGTTACAAAATTTAATCGCAGATTTAAAAACACGCTCGGCTAACCTTCGGGGGTATCTTTGACTACGAAAATAAGTGTGAACGACTGGATGAAGTCAATCGAGAATTAGAAGACCCAGAAATCTGGAATCAACCCGAACTCGCGCAAAATCTAGGCAAAGAACGTTCAAGCTTAGAAATCATTGTTAAAACCATAGATGATGTTGAAGGTGGGGTAACAGAAGCAAGTGAGTTATTAGAATTAGCTGCTGAAGAAGATGATGAAGATACGCTCAACGCTATCGATCAGGATCTGAAGGAACTTGATGAACGCGTAGCTGTACTTGAGTTTCGCCGAATGTTTTCTGGTGAAATGGATCCAAATAATGCATTCCTTGATGTGCAGTCTGGCTCTGGTGGAACCGAAGCGCAAGATTGGGCGGAAATGTTACTGCGAATGTTTCTCAGGTGGGGGGAGCGTAAGGGTTTTAAAACAGAGCTTATCGAAGTGTCTCCTGGTGAGGTCGCTGGTATAAAAAGTGCCACGATTAAATTTGAAGGAGATTATGCCTTCGGTTGGTTACGTACTGAAACAGGTGTACATCGACTAGTGAGAAAATCTCCTTTTGATTCGGGCAGCCGCAGACACACATCTTTTGCTGCGGTGTTTGTATCCCCGGAAATAGACGATGATATTGAAATAGATATTAACCCTGCAGATTTGCGCATAGATGTGTATCGTGCCAGTGGTGCTGGTGGGCAACATGTTAATAAAACAGAATCAGCTGTGCGAATAACACATGAACCGACAGGAGTTGTGACACAATGTCAAAATGATCGGTCCCAGCATAAAAATAAAGATGTAGCAATGAAACAGCTCAAAGCAAAGTTGTATGAGCTAGAAATTCAAAAACGTCAAGGTGAGCAACAGGCGGTAGAGGATAGTAAAGCGGATATAGGTTGGGGTAGCCAAATTCGTTCTTATGTACTAGATCAGTCACGAATTAAAGATTTACGAACATCAGTTGAAACAGGCAATACACAAGCGGTTTTGGATGGAGATTTAGATCAGTTTATCGAAGCTAGTCTTAAGAGTGGCCTGTGAATAGATGGTAAATAAAAAAGTAAAAGAAAGTAATTAATAAAAAATCAATTATGTCTGAAGAAAATAAAACACAAGAAGCAAATCAAAGCGAAGATGAGAATAAACTTATCGCTGAGCGACGCAAAAAATTAAATTTATTACGCGAGCGTAGTAATGCATTTCCGAATAGCTTTCGAAGAGATAGTTATGCGCAAGATTTACAAGATGAATTTAATGAAAAGTCTAAAGAAGAGCTTGTAGAATTAAATAAGCAGGCAAAAATTGCAGGCCGTGTCATGGCGAAACGTGGCCCATTTTTTGTTTTGCAAGATATGACAGGGAAAATACAAGCTTATGTAGATCGCAAAGGTTTAGAAAAAGAACAAGTTAAAGATATTGATACCTGGGATATCGGCGATATCATCGGTGTGGAGGGTGCCCTTAATAAATCAGGCAAAGGTGATTTATATGTAAAGATGGAGAAAGTTTTTCTGTTAACGAAGTCTCTTCGTCCACTGCCAGAAAAATTTCATGGTTTAACTGATCAAGAGCAACGCTATCGAAAACGTTATGTTGATTTAATTATGAATGATGCATCTCGTAAAGTCTTTACTGCGCGTACTCAAATTATTCAATATTTAAGAAACTTTTTAACAGCACGTAGATTTGTAGAGGTGGAAACACCGATGATGCAAGTGATTCCGGGCGGTGCTACTGCCAGACCCTTTGAGACACATCATAATGCACTGGATATACCGCTTTATATGCGTGTCGCGCCTGAGCTCTATTTAAAGAGATTAGTGGTAGGTGGAGTAGAGCGTGTATTTGAAATTAATCGTAATTTTCGAAATGAAGGTTTGTCTACTAGACACAACCCAGAGTTTACAATGCTTGAGTTCTACCAAGCCTATGCGGATTATCATGAGTTAATGAACTTAACAGAAGAAATGCTAAGAGGTATTTGCAATGAAGTGCTAGGAACCACCTCGGTTGAGTATGGAGAAGATACCTATGACTTCAATAAGCCATTTACTAGAATGACGGTTAGAGAATCTATACTTCACTTCAATTCTGAATTTTCAACAGAAGATATAGATTATATTGATAATGCCAAGCGAGTCGCGGAACAATTGGGTATACATATCAAAGACAGCTATGGTCTGGGAAAAATTCAAATTGAAATATTTGAAAAAACGGTAGAAGAAAATCTTAAAGATCCAACCTTTATCACAGCTTATCCAACAGAAGTTTCTCCTTTGGCACGAAGAAATGATACGGATCCTTTTGTAACGGATCGATTCGAGTTTTTCGTAGGTGGTAGAGAGCTTGCGAATGGATTTTCAGAATTAAATGATTCAGAAGATCAGGCCGAACGATTTAAAGCACAAGTTGCAGAAAAAGATGCAGGTGATAATGAAGCTATGCACTTTGATGAAGACTATATTCAGGCGTTAGAATACGGCTTACCCCCCACAGCGGGCGAGGGGATTGGTATTGATCGATTAGTAATGTTATTTACCAACTCCCACACAATTCGAGATGTGATTTTGTTTCCACATATGCGGCCTCAATAAATTCAACAGTTAGTAATTAAACCAAA
>CAZFEP010000108.1:0-6971 GCA_964517365.1 uncultured Thiotrichales bacterium
TATTTAATATGTTCATGACGCTCAGGGTTGACCAGGATAATTCCGTACTGATTAAATAGCGGTGGATCATTTTCAAATAATAATGTTAAGTGATCGCGGTTTTTAAAAGACAACCATGTGCCACGATCGGTGAGAGTATAGGCATCCATACCGTTTGCAATATTGAGTGTGGCACCCATTCCAGCACCGGCCTCACGGTACCAGTCTCCACTATGTTTTTGTGCGTCTACCGACGCATGCATCCATAGCTCTAATTCTTTTTTATGGGTACCGCTTTCATCTCCGCGCGAAACAAAAGGAATCTTGTTTTGGCTAATTAATTTGAATGCTTCTGCTGCATGTTGTACTTCATGAATATTCGCTGGGTCATTGTTTGGCCCTACAATCACATAATCGTTGTACATTACGTCACGTCGATGAATGCCAAAACCTTTTTCAACAAACAGTTCTTCAGATGGTTTGTGATGAACTAATACGGCATCTGCATCACCTCGTTCACCTAATTGCAGCGCTCGCCCGGTACCTACTGCAATAACGCGCACTTCGATGCCTGTTTTCGCTTTAAACTTTGGAATTAAATAATCTAGTAGCCCTGAGTTGTCCGTAGAAGTAGTTGATGAAAGCGTGATAAATGATGCCTCATCCGCATTGGCTACATTTGCAGAAATAATCAATATCAAAGTGACCAATATTTTACGAGTGCTGCTAGTGCTAGGCAGCCACTTAGGTAATGTATTTAACAATATTCCTGGCATTATTCTTAGTAATATCCTTAGTAATGTCCTTGGCATAGTTATTTAATCTCCATTTAATAATTTACCTGCAATAAAGTTTTGTGCTGTTTTGCTATGTGGTTGTTGAAAAAAAGTGTTAGCAGCTGTGTGTTCTACTAACCTTCCTTGATGAAAAAATAATACGTCTTCCGCTAGTCTGCGTGCCTGGCCGAGATCATGAGTCGTCATGATGATTTTGGTTCCTTGTTTGGCAATGGTTTCAATCAATTGTTCAATTGCTGCAGTGCCATTAGGGTCTAGCTCGGCTGTGGGCTCATCCAGCAGCATTACCTTGGGTTTCAATACCCATGCGCGTGCAATGTTTAACCGTTGTTGTTCGCCACCTGAAAGTACTCTTGCATTGCGATTTGCAAGTTGGCTTAAGCCGGTATCTTTTAGTGCAGCATCAATTAAAGTTGCATACTGGTCTTTATTCACATTGTGCAACGATAGTACATATTCTAAGTTTGCACGCACACTTCGACGCAATAATACGGGTTTTTGGAAGATGTATGCACGCCATGAATTTTGTGGAGTTGGCGTTGTTGAGTTCCATTTTAATGTACCTTGATTGAGTAATTCTAAACCATGTGCTGTGCGTAATAACAAACTTTTGCCAGCACCATTTGGGCCAAGGATGACCGTAACGTCATTAGACTTGATTGAAAAGGTCACATCCGTGAGTAATGCGTTACCATTTTTAGTGATATGCAGGTTGTTTACCTGAAAAGGTAGTGCATCTATTTTTTGCATATTAGTGATGATGTTGGTATGCAACATGTCTCGCACTCATCACCATTGAAGTAACTATTAATGATATCGCAATTAATATTATGCCTAGTGCAAGGGCTAACTCTATATCACCTTTACGAGTTTCTAGCGCTATTGCTGTAGTCATAACACGTGTTGAATGGTTGATGTTTCCGCCGACTATTAATACTGCACCCACTTCCGCAATTGCACGGCCAAAGCCTGCGAATACACCAGTCATTAAGCTAAAACGTGTCTCCCATAAAAGCGTTTTCATCATACGTGAAGCTTTTGCACCCAATGCTCGCAGTTGTTCGTAATATTCAAAATTTGCATCCAGAATGGTTTGGCGGGTAAGGGCTGCAATGATGGGCGTAATTAAACAGACTTGCGCAATAATCATTGCTGTTGGTGTGAATAATAAACCTAGAACACCCAGTGGGCCCGAACGTGACAACATTAAATACACTACAAGACCCACCACAACGGGTGGTAATCCCATGAAAGCATTTAAGAGAGCAACAATTAATCCGCGGCCATGGAATTTATATAACGCTAGTGCCGCACCTAGTGGTAGTCCAATAACACTAGCAACGGCCACGGCTGTCATGCTTACACCTAAAGACAGCCCGATAATTTCTAACAGAGCAGGATCTAATTGGAAAATAAGTTGAAACGCTTTAGAAAACGCTTGCGAGAAATCAGTCAAGACGAGTACCAGTTGATATCTCAGATCAAAATTTGATCTGCATGGATGTGAATGTATATTTTGCGGTTATCCAAGATAATACCGAATTACGAATCTTGCTAGTGCATTATTTGGGGATAATCTTTGTATTAGCCTTATAGTAGATATGGTATTTGATTATGAATTAGGCTTTTTGACTGGCATAACGATATCAAAATCTTCAATTACTTCATCATGTTTTAATGAAACGGTTACCGTTACCTCATCATTGGCTTTAAATGCCGACTTTGGTGTCATTAACATCAAGTGATAACTACCAGGTTCCAGTACGAGTGAGCTGCCAGCAGGTATTGGTAGATCCTTTTGACGACGCATTTTAGCTACCCCGTTTTCTACGATGGTGCGATGTATTTCTACTACATTGAACTGTTCGCTTTTAGCCATTACTAGCGTTCTATCTTGATCAGTATGGTTTTTAATGGTTACGTATCCTGCCAATGCACCAGCATTGGGCGGGCCTTCGCGTACCCAGGCACCTTCAGTGCTAAAAGATTCTTTGGATGATTGGCCACAAGCGGTGAGTAGCGTGAGGGTGGTTAATAATAATAATTTATACATAAATTTGTCATTAGGTGTTGCGAGACGAAAACTCGATTAGCATTCTTAAAACTTTTATAATTATACCTTGAAAGTTTTAAGTAAACATCTGAGAATTTATATATGAGTGAAAGCCCTGACGATCGTATTTATTCAGAAGAACACATTTGGCTATTAATGGAATCAGATAATCTAGCCACTGTAGGTATTACTGATTACGCACAGACAGAATTAGGCGATATTGTATACGTGGAGTTGCCAGAACTTGATGTTGAACATCAATCGGGAGCAACATGTGCTGTTGTTGAGTCTGTAAAAGTTGCAAGTGATATTTTTGCGCCAGTTGACTGCAAAATTATTGAGGTGAATGAAGCATTGGTCGATGCTCCTGAAGCGATAAATGAATCACCTTATGAAGAAGGTTGGCTCTGCAAAGTAGAAATATTAGATAAATCATCAATTGACAGTCTGTTGAATGCAAGCCAATATGATTCACTGGTTGGTGACTAATGCTTAATTATTAAGCACAGTTAAATATTATAGTTAAATATTAAAAGAATACTTTTCAAGCCATAGCGCAGATTATTTCGGAGAAAATATAATGGCAAAAATTACTTTGCAAGGAAATGAAATACATACTAACGGGAACCTCCCTGAAATAGGTTCAGCCGCACCTGATTTTGTGTTAGTTAATAAAGATCTAGAAAACGTAACACTTTCATCTTTTCCTGGTAAGAAAAAAATTATTAGTATTGTTCCAAGTTTGGATACACCGGTCTGTGCTACATCTACAAAGAAATTTAATGATTTTGCTAAGGAACATGAAGATATTGTGATCTTGGTGGTCGCTGCTGATTTGCCATTTGCGATGTCACGTTTTTGCGGTGCTGAAGGGGTAGAAAACGTAGTGCCTCTTTCTATAATGCGATCAAAAGAATTTTCAAGTGATTATGGTGTATTGATAGAAGATGGACCCTTGGCGGGGATTACTGCACGAGCAATTATGGTGTTAGACCAGGATAACTCGGTTGTACATACTGAGCTTGTCGGTGAAATTGCAGAAGAGCCTGATTATGATGCCGCAATGCAAGCATTAGGTTAGTAGATTAGCGGGCTCGTAGGCTAGGCTAAGGTTTATTTTTCCACTCAGAAGTAAATTAGCTTCATCACTGATATAGATTTACTTACCTGGTTTCTACGACTTGCACAATCGCATCTCTTGACGATTGTGCAAGATCTTTTCTAAGTTGGTCATTGATTTCAATTGCTTCACAAAAAGTTACTTCTGCAATGGTGCGTTTTGCACACATTATTCTAAAAGCATGTTTAACTAAATTGGGACCTTCTACATAAGGCACTAATGGGTTAACACTTGTATTAGATAGATTTTCGGTTGGCGGGTAACGTAAAGCAACTGGCTGAATAGAAGTCTTGGTTTCTATTGCGGCTGCAAATAATCGAGCATGGAATAGTTGAACAGATGTACCTGTAGTGGTTTTAGCTTCAGGAAAAGAAGCAATGCTATGGTTGGCTTGTAATTTTACTTTTACTAGTTCAATGGCTTCTTCTGCACCATGTTTAGCCCCTCGATGAATAAATAATGTACCGGCTTTGGCCGCGAGCATACCGATGACAGGCCATTTGCGAATTTCAGCTTTGGATAAGAATGAAACCGGTAATACAGAAGAAATAATAATAATATCTAACCACGATATGTGGTTGGCGACTACAAAAGCAGGTGGGCGTATCGCCGTTCCATGAACTTGTATATCTATACCGATAATCTCGGCGCTACGATGTAACCAATCTTGAATAATCTTATGCTGTTCATCATTCAAGTCATGACTTTCTGTGCCATGCAATCGTGTATATGAAAAATAAAGTCCTTTAGCAAAATGACCCAACAAGTGAATGAATCGAAAGATGCCGCGTAATACACTCATTATCTAATAATTATAACGGTAATTAATTTGTTGGGGGTTGGACACTTGATTTTGCAAGAATATTTTTTAATTCAACAAAATTTTCAATTGGTGCATCGCAATGTGTGCCTTGGCATACGTAAGCTGTCACACCTTCTTTGCTTGAGCGTTTATATTTCTTTTCAGCAATGGCTGCAGGTAAATCCACTTCATCAACTTCAATAGAAAACACCATGCGTTGTGGTGCGTAGCCAAGATTACAGGCTTCATGCCATTTTTCTAAAGCTGTTCTTTCACCGCTAAGGATAATTATTTGTGGCGGGTGCAGTTGTTCTTCAAACGCATGCAACAAGCTGTTATGTCCGAGTGGAGATTGGCTGATAGCATGTGCTGAAAACTTAAGCACGCGTTCTGAAGCTTGTATATATTTAGGTTCTGCTAATAAATAACCGAGCCGTGCTAATGCAAAAGCCGCTATTCCATTTCCGGATGGTGTGGAATCATCACTTATGGTTTTAGGACGTTGAATAAGCTGCTCATGATCACTTGCAGTAAAATAAAATCCCCCTAATGATGGGTCTTCAAATTTACTTAAGAGCACATCTGCAATTTCACATGCCCAATGTAAGTCATTTGTATTCCAACGTGTCTGCAATATTTCCAGTAATGCATCGAGTAGGTAAGCATAGTCATCTAGATAAGCATCCAAGTGTGCTTTGCTCTCTTCGTTTGTTGATTTGAAGGTTGCAAACAAGCGTTTGTTTACCCACATTGTATTGCGGATAAAGTCTAACGCTAGCTCAGCGGAATGAATGAATTCTGCGTTATGTAATGCTCTACCTGCGATAACCATGCCGCGAATCATAAGTGCATTCCAGCTGGTTAGAATTTTTTCATCACGATCAGGCCTGATTCTTTTTTCTCGCAGAGCAAAAAGCTTGGATTTTGCACTTTCTAAGCAGTTATTAAATTCGATACTGCTTATGGATAGATCTTCACATACTTGTTTTTCGGTTTTAAAAGTATGTAAGTGATATTTACCTTCAAAATTAGCTACACCATCAAAACCGAAGTGGGTTGCGAAGATAGAATATTCTTCAGTAGTTAAGACTTGTTGAATTTCATCTTTTTCCCATACGTAATACTTTCCCTCAATTCCTTCTGAATCTGCATCAAGTGTCGAATAGTAACCACCTTCGGGGGACTGCATTTCACGCATTAACCATTCTGCGGTGCCATGACAGGCTTTTCTAAATTGTTCTGAATAATTCAAAGAGAATGCTTGTGCATAGAGCGCAAGCAAGGGTCCGTTGTCATATAACATCTTTTCAAAATGCGGGATCATCCAGTACTGATCTACGGAGTAACGACTAAAGCCTCCTCCTAAGTGATCATAGATTCCACCCGCTGCCATTTTCTCCAAACTGTAAATTGCAGCATGAAGCGCTCGGGGTTTTTTAACGCCATTGATTTTGTGTTGTGCGTAGTATCGAAGTAATCGCTCTAGGTTAGTTGGGTGAGGAAATTTTGGTGCATTGCCAAATCCCCCATGGTCTGCATCAAAGTTTTGTTCTAGTTGCTCTATGCATGTATCAAGTATTGTTTCTGATAAATTTACTTGCGTGTATTCAGGTTCATAAATGCTTTGCAATGCATTCTGCATAGATTGGTTTTGTGTTGTAATTTCAGCACGTCGATTTTGATAAAAATCAGAAATATGGTGTAGCAGTTCTTTAAAAGCAGGTAATCCATGACGTGGTGAATCTGGAAAATAAGTACCACCAAAAAATGGAATTTGATCTTCAGGGGTTAGGAACATGGTGAGCGGCCATCCACCTGAACGTTGTGTTAATAAGTATTGCGCTGTTTGGTAAATTTTGTCGATATCAGGGCGTTCTTCGCGGTCAATTTTTATATTAATGTAAAGCTCATTCATAACTTTTGCAGTCGCTTCATCTTCAAACGATTCATGAGCCATAACATGACACCAATGACATGCTGAATAACCAATGGATAATAAAATAGGTTTCTGTTGTTGTTTGGCTAAAGTAAGTGCACGTTCTCCCCAGGGATACCAGTCAACCGGGTTGTCTGCATGTTGCAGAAGGTAGGGGCTGGTTTGGTCATGCAGATGATTGGGGTTAGAGGTTTTCGTCATGGGTGTTCAAAATTTATACATTAATTCCTGTGTTATTAACTTCGTATGTTATTAACCAAGTCTAACTGTTGTTATAGTGTAAG
>CAZFEP010000109.1:0-6970 GCA_964517365.1 uncultured Thiotrichales bacterium
GATACATCATCCCTGATGTGACTCATATGCGTACATCCATGTACTTACTAATTGGTCGTAAGCGGATATTTGTAGAAAAAATTAATTTGAAAGCATCGTCCAGGATGCGCCTCATGTTCGCACATCAATGTGCTCACTAATTTGTTAAAATGAATATATAAAAAAGCCTCATCAATAATGATGAGGCTTGAGGATACTATTAGGAGGAGTAAGCAACTAATAGCGATAAAAAAATTTTTGCATACCGAGTTTCTTGTCAAATAAATACTAAGCCATGCAGGGTTTGGGCATGGCTTAGCCGTCTATACCGGGAGGCGATATGTCAGATGAACATCCAGTCGTAAATTAACAAAAAAACTTTGAGCCAATGTCTTTAAGTTAGAGGATTAGTCTCTCTAAGATGTTTGTATATCTTTATGCAACATGTGTACCAAATGTATGGTTCACTCATATCAGTCACTTAGAGGTTTGATGTGAATTAATTTAGAATATTTTGGTGCATTCGAGAATATGTTTGCACTAAACTGGGGGCTTAAGGGAATTATTTTCGTAACCTCGAGTTCTGTTTTGAATGTTTTGTAATAGTCTGGAAACTAACACGATGCAATTTAGTCAGATATATTCAAGTAACCTACACATGTAACATACATAAGAGACGCTTTACTATGAAAATACTCATCAAGTTCCTTGCGCTTAGCTTCATCCTAAGTTTTTCTGCTATTTCAATGGCGGGTCAATATAATTCAATTATTAGTATTGGTGATCCGATGCCCAATTTTAATGATCTTCCTTCTGTTTCGGGTGAAACGATCTCTGCTGATGAGATTGATGAAGATGTAGTGGTGTTTGTATCGCTTGCTAATCATTGTCCATGGGTGAGAGGTATGGATAAAGACTTGGTATCCCTCGCCAATACATTTGAAAATAAGAGTGTACGTTTTATCGGTTTAAGTATGAATCACCGTGAAGAGGATCGTCTTCCGGCCATGAAAGTACATGCTGAAAAGTATGGCTATAGTTTTGATTATATTTTTGATGAAAGTCAGGATTTTGGTCGAAAGCTTGGCGCAACGCGTACTCCTGAGTATTTTATTTTCAATAAAGACCGTAAGTTGGTGTATACAGGTGCACTATATGATTCGCCAGCAAAATTGAATGATGATGGAACGGTTAAGCATATTAATGGCAAGCCCACTACGTTTTATGTACATGATGCAATAGTTGCTCTTATGGAAGGCGGTGAAATTGCTATTCAAGAAACGCGTGCACATGGTTGCAGTGTTAAGTATGTTCAATAAATCAATCATCCATAAAGCATTACTAATTATTAGAAAAGCTTTATGGCCTCGCCTATCTCTCGGCTTATCTCTGAGCTTATTTCTAGTTTTATCTTTTAGTTTATCTCTTAGCCCAGGTGTAGCGGCTGAGAGTGAGTCAACTGATGTGCTCATGACACCTATTAGTTATGCTGAATGGGAAATTCAACGCCAACAGTATTTGCCTAATGTGGTAGTTGTGGATATCTGGGCTACATGGTGTATTTCATGTATCGAGCGCTTCCCTGAAATGGTGGCATTGCATAATGAATATAAAGATAAGAATGTCCAGTTTGTGAGTATGAATCTTGATGATCGTGAAGATGTATCATCATTGCAAAAGGCTGAAAAATTTTTAGCGAAAATGAATGCAAGCTTTGATCATTATCGTATGGATGAGAATCTATTGCATGCGTTTGAACAAATAGATCTGATAGGTATACCTGCTGTAATAATTTATGACAGAGAGGGTAATGAAAAATATCGTTTAACAGGTGACAACCCCAATAAACAATTTACTGAAAAAGATATTGAACAGGCGCTAAGTGATCTATTGAAATGAAATTATTCTAATTTGATTATTTTAATATAATTCTTAGTAATACAAGTATGCACATTAAATTATTGGTTATATATGTAGTAACTTTATGAAGACATTGGCCACTATATTTTTTGCGATCATACTATTTGCTATCTTTTTACTATTTATTTTTGGAAAATATTCTCAAAAAGGGAATGCACCTGGCTTGGTGAATGATGGTTTGTCTAAATGTTCAAACAAACCTAACTGTGTGTGCAGTGAGTATGCCGGTGATGTTAATCATTACATCAAACCTATCATGAATCCTGATAATGAAACATTAGCGCTCTCTGCAGTGTCAGAGATTCTTCAAGAGATGGGTGGCGTGATTAATAGCAAGACAAATGAGTATATTGCTGCCACATTTACTTCTGCATTATTCGGATTTGTAGATGATATGGAATTAAGAATGGATCGAGAGCAGGGCATTATACATATTCGGTCTGCATCAAGAGTTGGGTATGGTGATGGTGGAGTGAACCAAAAAAGAGTTGAAGCATTCAAAAAACTTTATGGTCAAAAGCTGGAAGAAAACAAATGACTCTGTTATGTTCAAAATCTATATAGGTTTATGTCTCTTCTAGCGGTTCATAAATAAACTTTTATGCATGTTTAGAAAAGTTTACATGGAATAAATAATCGCTAGTGTACAGGCTAGTTAAATAAACCTTTCTTATCTATATCAGTCCCAAGTGAAGCAATAACTTCTTCAGCAAAACCATTGCCAGCTTCTGCATATAAGTTCCAGGTAACGTCAACACCAACTGCTTTGAGTTTTTCTACGTCTTCTGGGTATTGGACTAATGCTGAAATATGTTTGACCGCCGAGAAATTCCGTATACCGTCTGTGACACGTAAATTTTGTTCTACTCTCGGGAGTGCAAGTAGCGCCATCGAAACTTTACTCTCGCCAGATTTGGTCCAAAATTCATCATCAGTAGGATCCGCTTGAATAACATTGCGGCCTTTAGCAATATGCTTAGAGACAATTTCTGAGTCAGAGTCTATGCCAATTATACCGTCACCATATTGCTCATGCAAAGTATCGTATGCACCTGTGCCTACACGGCCCATGCCAATAATGATAATACGAGCATTACCCATATCGATGGGTGCGTCTTCGGGTAATAGTTTGGTGGTTTCAAAACGTAATATATTAGCTTTTACTTTATTGTAGACCTCGCGTGATCGAGCATTTAGTGGTGCAGCAGCGATAAAAGTGAAAGTAAGGGCCAATGCAATAATCACCAGCCAATCTGAACTTAACCAACCCTTTGCGACTGCAATTGCACCAACGATCAAGCCAAATTCACTATAGTTGGCAAGTGTGAATGATGCGAACAACGAAGTATTAGCACGCTGTTTAAAGAAACAAAATATTCCGAAATACAACATAACTTTTATTAGAACAAAAATGGCTAATACTAATGCAATTAGTAATGCGGATACGCTGATGGTACCGGACATGCCGATGCTTAGAAAAAATCCGACTAATAATAAATCCTTAAAGCCAAGCAACTTCTTTGACATCTCGGATGCGGCTGGGTGTTGTGCGAGTAACGCACCAATAACAAGTGCGCCTAAGTCTCCTTTTAAATCCAATAATTCAAACAGGGACCAAGCTCCAAAAGTTAGCACAAGTCCTAATAGGATTTGTAATTCACCATGTCCTGCACGACTCATTAAGCCCATTAGTATTCTTCGTAAAGGAATGAGTCCTATTAATGCGATGGACCAAATTGAAGGTATTTTTCCTGCGGAAACAGCCAAAAATAACACGGCAAAGATATCTTGCATAATCAAGATACCGATAGTTAATTGCCCGTATTTTGATCTGTATTCTCCTTTCTGTTCCATTGTCTTGACTGCAAAAACGGTGCTAGAAAAACTAAGTGCAAAACCTATTAACAGCGCAATTTTAAAGTCGACATTCGCAAATATGCTTAGGCCGGTTAAACTCAACCAGTAGATAGCCATTCCAAATGCAATAATGATTACCACCATATGGAGGGTGGTGCCAGCAAGGATAACTGGGCGCAAGATTGATTTTATGTCCAGTTTAAGACCGATAGTGAATAATAATAAGGTGACGCCAAGTTCGCCAATAGCTACTAACTTTTGGTTGTCAGCAAATCCAAGAGCATTTAGTACAAATCCAACAATCAGATAACCAACCATGGGTGGTAAACCAACACGCACCGCTAGTAAACCAGATACAAGTGCTGGAGCAATCCAATAAAGGTCGTTCATTTTTAAAAAATATAGATTTTAAATATTTATACTGTAATTTAAAAAGATGGGTTGAAACGCGTGCCCAATGTAACGGGTTTGTCTGCACCCGTGACACTTGGAATATTGCCAGGGATATTTTCTATATGTAATTTGGCTAACCAAGCAAACGCCATAGCTTCCATGCTGGAGTCGGGTACACCATAATCGTGAGTGTGTTGGATGGATTTTCCTTCCAGAATGTTTTCTAAATGTTGTACAAGGAAGGTGTTTTCACTGCCGCCACCGCAAAGAAATATCTTTTCCGATTGCGGGCACCAAATTTCTATACTCTCAGCGATGCTATGTGTGGTAAGTGCTAATAGTGTGGCTTGTATGTCTGCTAATGAAATGTTTTTAGTGCATGTGTCTAGATGATGTTGTAACCATTCTAAATTAAAATGTTCTCTACCCGTTGATTTTGGTGGAAGTAGAGAAAAATAATCATCTTCAAGCATTTTTTCGAGCAAACTTAGATTGATTTTTCCTGACTGTGCCCAGTTACCGTCTTTATCATAAGGTTGGTTTAAATGTTTCTGAATCCATGCGTCCATAAGTGTGTTGGCTGGGCCGGTGTCAAAGCCAATGATGGGTTCATTTTTATTTTTAGGTAGTTTGGTAACATTTGCTATACCACCCAAGTTCAGTACAACACGTTCTTCATCTGCACTTTGTAGAATTTCTGCATGATATTTGCAGGCTATAGGGGCGCCTTGTCCGCCCGCATCAATGTCAGCTTGTCTTATGTTACCAACAGTAGTAATGCCAGTGGTATTGGCAATTAATTGAGGGTTACCAATCTGAATAGATACTGGTGGAATGCCTTTTGGATCATGAAAAACGGTCTGCCCATGGCTACCAATAGCGGCAACTTGTGTTGAATCTATAGAAGCTTGTTTCAATAATTGATCAATGGCTGCACATGATGTTGCAGCAAATTGTGTGTCTACCGCTTCAAAATCTTTCGGCGCTTGATTGGTAGCAATGAGTGAATTGATATCACGTCGTAATTGAGCACTAATATCTTGGCTGAAGCAGGAGACTATGTGTGTGTTGGATTGTGAAAAATCCATGAGCACAGCATCAATTGCATCTACGCTCGTTCCAGACATTAGCCCGATGTAGTACTCAGGATGGTGTTCAGGCATAAAAAACTTTCTTAAAGAAGTGCTGAGTAGTTAGTGTAATGGTGGCTATTCGTGAAATGAACGTTGAGAGAGCGGAATGTGTATGTTCATGCGGGAGCATTTTGAGTGTTCTTGCTTAATCAGGTTACTTAGGAAATGTAGTAAAAATATATTAGAGCTTCCTGGCACTTAAAGATCACGCATGACTAATGCATTTTGTGAATATGCATCTAGTTGCACAATCATAGGTTGTATAGAAGCTTGGAAGCGATCCATCTCTGAATCAGGCAAGGGGTGAGCACTAGGCAATTTTACTTTTAACGGATTTCGATGCACACCATTTACACGAAATTCATAATGTAAGTGTGGGCCCGTTGCTAGACCTGTGCTGCCGATGTAGCCGATAATTTGTCCTTGTTTTACGCGTGAGCCCACTCCCGTTTTTCTCGCGTACTTTGACATATGGGCATAGAGTGTTGTGTAGGTGTTGCCATGTCTAAGAATTATGGTGTTGCCGTAACCACCTTTTCTGCCGCGATGTACTACTTTTCCATCTCCCGTCGCCTTGATTGCGGTGCCGGTAGCAGCGGCATAATCTACGCCTTTATGTGCACGAATTTTATTTAATACAGGATGTTTGCGTTTTAAATTAAAATGCGAACTTATACGTGCCAGGTCTACAGGTGTGCGCATAAAAGGTTTGCGCATGCTCTTGCCGTCGGGTGAGTAATATTCAGTTTTGTCATTACTATCCGTGTAGCGGTATGCACGGTAGATATGATTATTGTTTGCAAATTCTGCCGCAATAATATTTCCGTCACCTACTTTTTCACCGTCCAGATAAAGCTCTTCATACACCACAGTAAACGCATCGCCTTGGCGGATATCAAGTGCAAAATCTACATCCCAACCAAAAATACTTGCCAGGCCCATGATTAAAGCATCTGACATGCCAGCATCCTGGCCAGAAAGAAATAAAGACGACTCGATGGTTCCGGTTGCAACTTGAGATATTCTATCGAGTTCACGACTCGCTTCTTCAACAATAAACGATTCGTTTTCTTTATGTAATAAGAGTGACTTGGTGATACTTTTTTCGAGTTCTAATTTCTTGATGCCGCCATCATCAAAAGTGAAATGCAGTTTTTGTCCAGGGAATATATTTTTAAATGGTTTAGCAGCTTTACCTAAATTTAAAATTTTTGTCAGTTCGTTGTGAATATCTAAATTGCTAAAAATTGAAGATAACGTGTCACCTTTTTCTACTACTACGGTTGTATCACTTTCTTCTATAATAATTTCAGCAGGAATAATTTCTAACGTTTCAGTTGTTTCGATAGCTTGGGCGGTCGCTACATTTTCTTGCTTAGGTTGATCTGGTGTGTGTAGTGCTAGGGTTTGACTTTGGCTTTGCTCTGTAACAGGCTTAAGCGTTAAAGCAATAGTTTGACTGCTATCTGTGGCAGATTTTTGTGTAAGTTCTGGTTTAGTAGTAACAGCTTCTGCAATATTTGATGAATCTTCTTTTGATTGGACTGATATGTTTGGGTCAAGTTGATTGGCAGGTTGATTAGATTGATGGCTGATCTGGGTATTTGACTCTTTATTGGAATCGTTATTGGATTTGGCCAAAACAACACTGACCACGAGGATTCCAAGTAATGCCGCGGCGACTAATA
>CAZFEP010000110.1:0-6957 GCA_964517365.1 uncultured Thiotrichales bacterium
GTTTTATGCAAGATAAACTTAATGCAAAACTTTCAAATACTGAGCCTACAGGTAATGGAAGACGTGAATCCTATGCACATTTGCCGATGCCTCGCATGACAAATACATATATGTTAGCAGGAGAACATGACCCGGGTGAGATTATCAGTTCGGTTGATTCTGGTTTTTACGCAGTCAATTTTGGTGGTGGTCAAGTTGATATTACTTCTGGAAAATTCGTTTTTTCAGCATCAGAAGCCTATTTGATTGAGAAAGGGAAAGTTACAAAACCGGTAAAAGGTGCAACCTTGATTGGAGATGGCCCGGATGTGTTAACGCGCGTTAGTATGATCGGTAACGACCTTAAGTTAGACCAAGGTGTTGGCACCTGTGGTAAAGAAGGGCAGAGCGTACCGGTTGGAGTTGGCCAGCCTACTTTACGAATTGATGGTATTACCGTCGGTGGCACGTCACAATAAAAATTAACTATAGTAATTGAAATGAAAGCAGAACCTTCTCCATACACACTAGATAAGTTAGAAGACTTAGTTCAATCTTGTTTAGTTGAAGCTAAGCAACAAGGTGCTACAAGTGCTGAAGCAAGCGTAAACGTTGAACATGGTTTATCAGTAACGGCGCGACTGGGAGAAGCGGAAACTTTAGAGCGTCATAATGATCGTGGTTTAGGTGTAACAATTTATATCGGCCAAAAGAAAGGCAATGCAAGTACTACTAGTTTTGAACCGGCAGCAATTAAAGATGCTGTAACGGCAGCATGTAATATAGCTAAATATACAGAAGAAGATGATTGTGCAGGGCTTGCTGAAGCCAAGCTTATGGCCACAAACATGCCAGATTTAGATCTCGATCATCCTTGGGGAGTGTCACCTGAAGAGGCAATAGAAATAGCAATTTCTTGTGAAAATGCTGCACGTAATGACATTAAAATTTCGAATTCTGAAGGTGCTACGGTTACAAGCTCACGTGGCACTACTATTTACGCAAACTCTCATGATTTTGTAGGTAGTTATAGTTCCACACGTCATAACATATCTTGTGTGGTGATCGCCGAACAAGATGGCAATATGCAAAGAGATTATTGGTTTGCAACCGCAAGGGAACCTAAAAATCTTGATGCAGCTGAAGATATTGGTAAAAAAGCAGCTGAAAGAACAGTGAGTCGACTGGGTGCGCGAAAGATATCTACGCAAACAACCCCTATTATTTTTGAAGCTAATATGGCGCGATCATTATTTTCACATTTTATTTCTGCGGTAAGTGGAGGTTCTCTATATCGAAAAGCCTCTTTCTTGATTGATCATCTGGATAAAAAAGTATTCTCTGATTCCGTCAATATAACTGAGGACCCACTAATCAAAGGTGGTTTTGGTAGTAGCACATTTGATATGGAGGGTGTTGCAACAAAAGCGCGTACTTTGGTAGATAGAGGTGTGCTAAAGGGTTATGTGTTAAGTAGTTACTCTGCAAGAAAATTAGCAATGGAAACAACCGGTAATGCAGGCGGGGTTCATAACCTAGAGGTTAAGGCAGGGTCTGATAACTTGAACCAATTAATCAAGAAGATGCAAAAAGGTTTATTAGTAACTGAACTGATTGGTCATGGAGTGAATACAGTCACAGGAGATTATTCTCGCGGTGCAGTTGGTTATTGGGTGGAAGATGGAGAAATACAGTACCCGGTAGATGAAATTACCATTGCGGGTAACTTAAAGGACATGTATCAAAAAATTGTTGAAATTGGCAGTGATCTAGATCACCGTAGCAATATCATCACTCCATCTCTTCTTATAGATAATATGATGGTTGCAGGTAATTAGGTTGGTGCAGCCTATATTTGTTGAATAGGTTTTTCTGCTTATATTTATGACAGTAATATTAAGCTCATTTTGAATCTTCTACGTTTAACCATTTCACGCCTGTGATTTGAATCGATACATCTAGTTTGCCATTTTCAAATTTATCCAATTTAATTGGAATATAATTAATTTCTTCAGCATACCAGCCCAAATAGGTAGTATTTTTGTCGTTATCTTTTTTTCTGACATATTTATTTGCATTCAGTTTGCCGATCTTTGAATTTATAACTTCGGTAGTTTCAAGCTCATATTTATATTCTTTAAGTCTGCCTTTTGAGATGACTGAATAGGTATTGGATACTGCTTCACCTGGTTTGCGCATTAATAATAATTGTGCAGAATAGTTATCAAACGTGTTCTCTGGAAGTTCTATTACGCTGCTTTCGTCTTTATACTTAATAGTGGCTTTCCCGTTGATCCAATCAAATATGTAGTGTTCATTTCGATTTTTATCACTATTTTTAATCTTGTGTATAAATTCGGTGGTGAGATATTTATTATCAATCATCTTTAACACAGCCCGGTCGGTAACAATTTGATCACCCAGAAATAATGCAGCCATGCCAACCGGTTTAGTGATCGATTCATAAATTATTTCGTTATCAATCATTTTTAAACTGACGTTCATCTTGCCAACACGAATAGAACCTTTATGAATGTCATAGGTAGCTTCGAATTCTGGTGGTAGATTGCTCTCATCAAGAACTGAGGCTGGATTGCTGAAGACGGGTTGGATAGAAAAAAATGTAGTAATAATCAAAAAAAGTATTATTTTCATAATAAATCTACTATTTTAATTCTGCTTCATGTTCTGGAGTAAGCTTTATTGGCTGGTTGAGTAGTGAATTATCAAAATAAACTTTATTATTTTTAAGCGCTAGGCGTTTTTCACAAAACCATTTCACGGCAAGAGGGTAGATAATATGTTCCTGCTTTAAAACTCGTGCTGCTAGAGTTTCTGTAGTGTCAGTTTTTTCTGTATCTACAGTAGCTTGAATAACTAATGGTCCCTCATCAAGTTCTGCAGTCACAAAATGTACAGAGCATCCGTGTATAGAATCACCTTCCTGGAGTGCACGAGCATGTGTGTGTAGACCGGGATATTTAGGTAACAATGATGGATGAATATTCAAAATATTCTTTTGATATTCATTTATAAAGGTCGGGCTAAGTACACGCATAAATCCCGCTAAAATAATTAACTTACTATTATAGACCGCAAGTGTCTTAAGGAGTTCCATGTCAAAAGCTTCGCGTGTAATGAAGTTTTTGTGTTCAATGACATGGGTCGGAATATTAGATTGCTGTGCACGTATTAACCCATAGGCATCAGGCTTGTTGCTGATTACACAAGCAATATTCGCATTTATATTTCTTTTTTGTATATGGTCAATAATGGATTGTAAATTACTTCCACCACCAGAGATTAATACTGCAACTTCACATACACGATCAGATTCGCTGTCAGGAATACTGTTTTGTGCAGCTTTTAGCACAGGTTTTACTAAAGAGATATTTTTAAGTTTGTTGAAGACTTTTTGATTTCACCAATCAACAACGCATCATGATTCTTCTCTTGGCTAAGCTTCAAGGCTTCACTTGCCTGATCTTTGGGAACGATAACCAACATGCCCATACCGCAATTAAATACTCTCAGCATTTCTGCATCATCCACTTGCCCCATTTTTTGTAGCCAATCAAACACAGAGGAACGTCTCCAACTTTTGGTATCTATATCAGCAAGAAATCCATCAGGAATAATGCGTGGAACATTTTCAGTTAACCCGCCACCCGTAATATGGCATAAGCCATGAACATCTAATTTTTCAATAAGTGATAAAACAATATTGGTGTAGATGATGGTGGGTGCTAAAAGTAATTCACCCAAGCTTTTGCCATCAATCTTTTCATCTAATGACGAGTGTGTGGTTTCGATGATTTTATTGACCAATGAAAATCCATTTGAGTGAATACCGCTAGAGGGGAGACCAATAATTACATCGCCATCGTTTATCTTGCTACCATCAATTAACTTATTTCGTTCGACAACACCCACACAAAATCCTGCCAAATCGTATTCACCATCATCATACATGCCAGGCATTTCTGCTGTTTCACCACCAATCAAGGCGGCACCGGACTGTCTACATCCCTCAGCGATGCCTTCGATAACAACTTTTGCTTCATCGATGGATAGTTTGCCAGTCGCAAAATAGTCTAGAAAAAATAACGGTTCGGCGCCTTGTACAATGACGTCATTGACACACATCGCCACTAGATCTATGCCAATCGTCTCATGGTTTTTGAGCTGCTGGGCAAGGCGTAATTTAGTGCCGACGCCATCCGTGCCAGAAACTAAAATAGGTTCTTTATACTGACCTTGATTAAGCGCGAATAGTCCACCAAAGCCACCCAGGCTAGACATGACCTCTGGTCGGTGCGTTGAGCGTATGGCGGGTTTGATCAGGTCAACGAGTTTATTTCCAGCGTCGATATCAACACCAGCATTTTTGTAGCTAAGGCCCATATATTTATATTCTAAAGAAAGTGTTGTAACTAATTGAAATATCTGAAATCGAGTGAAGTATTTAAATTAATTTTACGTGGATTTGAATTACCATTGCTTCGTTATTCAGTTACTTATACCATCAGAATGATAATAATAATTAGTATTTATAATAATGTATAAGCATCGTCATTATAGTCGATTACTTGCCTGTATAATGCGATAAATTGTATTCCCCAATGCATTATTTTACGAGTGGAGATAAGGCATAACATGTCTTTTTGGAGATTTATACCAAACTTGATTACCTTGGCGCGCTTTGCAGCAGTGCCTCTACTGGTATGGTGGTTATTTGATCGCCAGTTTAACAATGCATTACTGCTGTTTTTCTTGATGGGGTTGTCTGATGCCTTGGATGGGTATCTTGCTAGATCGTTTAATTGGAAGACTACGCTAGGTTCTTATCTAGATCCTGCTGCTGACAAAGTTATGCTGATCAGTACCTACGTAACGTTGGGTGCATTGGATTTGCTACCACATTGGCTGGTACTTATCGTGATCATGCGTGATGTCGCATTATTGTCTGGTGCAGTGTCATACGTCTCTATGACGAGAAGATTTGAAATCGCTCCAAGCCTGATTAGTAAGGTAAATACATTTGTCCAAATTTTGCTAGTGCTTGCAGTGGTATACAGTCAAATTAATGCTTTTCCATTCATCATGATTCAAATACTAATCGGCCTGACTTTGTTTACAACTATTGCCAGTGGATATGATTACTTGGCTGAAGAGCGTTCCAGAAGAGCGTCTAAACAATCTGGCAAGCAAGCGTAAGTTTATACGCTTATCAAATTCGTACTTTTTAATGACAACCTCTCGTCTGCAGGCGCCTACACAATATTCACTAGACATTGCGTTACCAAAGTTTGCAACCTTTGATACTTTTATAGAAACAAATGACCGCCAACTACTACCCTTATTAAAGCAATTATCACAACCATCATTATCTGAGCCACACCAATACTTCTTATGGGGATCAGAGGGGGTTGGGAAAACACATCTCTTGCAAGCAATTTGCAATCATCAAAATAACTCACAACAACATGTCATTTACTTGCCCATGAAAGAGCTTGTAGACCAACCAGCAGAAATTTTTAATGATATGCATCAATTAGATATAGTATGTATAGATGATATAGATGCTGTGTTGGGTGAAAAAGAGTGGGATCGCCAGTTGTTTTTGTTAATTAACGAATTACGGTCCAGAAACAAGAGTATTGTGCTAACCGCAGCCCATAATCCACATCAAGCAATGGTATCGTTCCCTGACCTTGCTTCAAGGTTGGTGTGGGGGCCGGTGTATAAATTAAGTTTATTAGCAGATGAGGGTAAGAGTCGCGCAATTCAAGCGCATGCAAAGGCACGAGGATTAGATATTTCTAATGAAGTGTGTGGGTTTTTGCTAAAACGATTTCCACGTGATTTAAATATGCTCATAGAATTACTAAATAACCTGGATGAGCAATCATTGATTCAGCAGAAAAAAGTTACCGTTCCATTTGTAAAATCAGTGTTAAACATTGAGTAAATTAAAGTGCCAAAGTAGCTATGCGTTTACCTAACGCAAAACATAATTTCTTTTCTTCTTCACTCAATTTGTTAGCACTGTCTGGTCCGGCGAGATGACTGGCGCCATACGGCGTGCCCCCTGTATTAGTGCTGAGTAATTCACTTTCGCTATACGGTATGCCAACTATCATCATGCCATGATGCAATAATGGCAACATCATCGAGAGCAGAGTGGTTTCTTGTCCGCCGTGTAAACTTGAGGTTGAGGTAAAAACGCCAGCGGGTTTATCAATTAAGGCGCCAGACAACCATTGCGGACTGGTGCTATCTAAAAAGTATTTTAATGCTGCGGCCATGTTTCCAAATCGAGTCGGACTGCCCATCAATAAGCCATCACATTGTTCAAGATCAGCAGGTTCGGCATAAGGATGGCCTTCATCAGGGATGCTGTCATCGACAGCCTCACAGGTAGTGGAAACAGGCGCTACAGTACGTAGCTTGGCTTCTGCGCCATCAACCGAATTCACACCTCTTGCGATGTGTTGTGCCATATCTTTAGTCGCGCCATGGCGTGAATAATATAAAACCAGAATATTTTTCATAATAAATTTAAGACAGTATCTTTAATATGTTTTCGGGGGGTCTACCAATCGCGGCTTTGCCATTGTGAACGACAATAGGCCGTTCAATTAAAATGGGGTGCTTCATCATGGCATCTAATATTTCATCTTCTGAAGAAGCATCAGTAAGACCTGCTTCCTGGTATGCGCCTTCGTGTGTTCGCAATAGTTGATTCGCCTTAAGGTCTAGCAGACTAAGGATGTTTTTCAGCTCGTCTTTTGAAGGTGCGTTTTGTAAATATTCAACCACTTCAGGGGTTTCGCCTTTCTCTTTCAGTAGCGCTAATGTCAGATTACATTTTGAGCATTTAGGGTTGAAATAGATAGTTGTTTGCGGGTTAGTCATTTATTCTTGGTCTCCCACTTGAATAAAACGTTATTAGGCCTCATATTATATTTCACTAAT
>CAZFEP010000111.1:0-6945 GCA_964517365.1 uncultured Thiotrichales bacterium
GCCAAGGCTAGCACTAATGCCTTGTTTCTTCAACTGTTTCTGCCTCCTCAAAGCCCTCTCATGTGGGCTAGCTGTGAGGAAAATTTTGTGTTCTGCATCAGGAAAAACAACGGTACCCATATCTCTTCCTTCGGCCACCAAACCCGGACTTTTCCGAAATGAACGCTGCTTTTCCAAAAGTGCCTGCCTTACTTCCGGTTGAGATGCTAACTGAGAGGCCCTACCTGCACATTCCTCCGTGCGTAGCTCACCAGAAACCTCATTATTATTCAAAAAGACAGGCACATTTTCTTGCTGTCTACTTTCTGTTCTAAGATTTTCACGTTCGTCGCTGCTCATATTTTGGGCATCGAACCCAAAGCTAATTTCCATTTCTTCAGACAACAACAGTAAGTCCTGCAGATTATCAAGCTCAACTCTTTGCTGTTTACTCAATAACCCCAGGATTCGATAGAGAGCCCCGCTGTCCAAATAGTGGTACCCCAAAGAAGATGCAAGCTGCCTTGCGATGGTGCCCTTACCAGAACCCGCTGGCCCATCGATAGTGATCACCGGTATTAAGCTGTCATTCATACATAATGTAATCAGTCATACTTCAATCAGTATTGAGAAATTTTTAAACCTAGCTTCGACATTACTTCAACAAAACTTGGAAAAGAAGTCATTACATTATCCGTATCTAATACGGTTATAGCTTCTTTTGCACGAATGGATGCGATTGCAAAAGACATTGCAATGCGATGATCACCACCACTATTAACCTCCCCACCTTTAATTTCCCCACCATTAACGCTTAATCCATCGGGCCTTTCGTCTACATCCACCCCTAAAATTTCCAGCCCTTTCACCATTTCAGCAATTCGATCAGATTCTTTTACCCGCAATTCTTCTGCACCCGTTAATGTAGTCGTGCCTTTAGCACATGCAGCTGCAATAAATATGACCGGAAATTCATCTATTGAATTTGCGATTAATGAATGAGGTATATCAATTCCACGAAGATCACTGCTTTTAATAACCAAATCAGCAACGGGCTCCATACCCATATTACGTTGATTAGTGATCTGAATATCTGCTCCCATTAATTTCAAAATCTGAATCACTCCATCACGTGTGGGATTAACACCAACATTATGAATTGTTAGCGCCGCGTTATTTGAAATCAACGCGCCAACCATTAAAAATGCAGCTGAAGAAATATCACCGGGTATCTCAATGTCACTTGCAAGTAATTGCCCACCACCTTCTACACACACACTTTGATTGTTAACTTCTATTGGATAAGAAAGTGTTTGTAACATTCTTTCTGTATGGTCACGAGTAGTCGTGCGCTCTTCTACACAGGTCTTTCCATTTGCATATATGCCCGCTAAAAGCACACATGATTTTACTTGTGCACTTGAAACAGGCAGCACATAGTGGATGCCCGCAAGTTCGCTTACTGAACGGATGATTAATGGTGGCGTTCCACCCTTTTCAGTAACTAAATTTGCACCCATTTGTAGTAACGGAGTTGCAATACGTTGCATAGGCCGCGATGAAAGTGAATGATCACCAACCAGTGTAGAATTAAATTTTTGCCCACTAAGTATTCCAGACATTAAACGCATTGCTGTACCAGAATTTCCCATATCAAGCGGGTTATTTGGCGCTAACAAACCATTAACGCCAACCCCGTAGATACATACATGAGTTTCGCTTTCTCGTTCGATCTTCACCCCCATATCTTGAAAGGCTTTAAGGGTAGCCTCACAATCTGTAGAGGGTAAAAACCCCACCACCCGGCTCATACCTTGCGCTAGAGAAGCTAACATCACCGCACGATGTGAAATAGATTTATCTCCAGGCACTGTTGCTATACCGCTACATGAAGAATTTGGCTCTAAGTGAAAATACGCAGTACTCATAGGATTAGAATACTATGTCCAGATTAATACACTGCATTATTTTTTTATGTTTTTATCGCGCAGATGTTTAGCTTGCGTAAATGATTCAACGATCGCACTTTTATCTTTTTCCACTATTTTTTGTCTTAATTCATTTAGACTTACCACAAACCCGTCTATTGAATTAATAATTTCATCTTTGTTTGCAACACAGATATCTGCCCACATCATCGGATCACTGGATGCGATACGAGTAAAATCGTAAAACCCACCAGCCGCATAGTTAAAAATGCTATCAGCATCCCTACGTTGACCCAGGTAATTGACTAGATTATATGCCACTACATGTGGAAGATGGCTGGTGGCAGATAGAATTGCATCATGCTGATCCGCAGACAAAATATCTACATGCGCACCAACCTCGCGCCACATTTCTGCAACCTTCATAACAGCTGACTCAAGCGAATTTTCTGTTGGCGTTAAAATAACTTTTTTGCTTTTATAAAGATTCTCTATTGAATTTTCGAAACCACTTTTCTCACTACCGGCAATCGGATGACCAGGCACAAAATTTACGGGCAACTCACCAAACACTTCTAAAGCAGCTTGCACAATATCCGCTTTACTACTTCCCACATCCGTCAATAGAGTTTTATCATTTAAACTAGGCTTCAAAATAGAAAATATATCTTTAATCTTTCCTACTGGCACACCCACGACAACCATATCTGCAGCTGAAACATCTATTTCCGGCAACAACTGATATTCATCTATAATACCTAACGATTTAGCTTCGGAGAGTCTTTCCGCATCCCGGCCAACACCTATAATCGATTTTGCAAGCTTGTGATACTTTAGGTCTTTTGCAAGTGATGCATTAATTAATCCAACACCAATAAAGAATACTTTGTTAAACATGGTTAAGTAGATAAACGGACAATAAATAAATTTTTATTTTTACAACACTGCGCGCGGATACGAACCAAGCACTTTAAACAAATCTGCTTCTGCTTTTAGCTCAGCGATACAATTTTTAAGAGCACCATTCTTAACATGCCCCTCTAGATCCAGGAAGAAAACATATTCCCAATTTACACAATGAGAAGGTCTTGATTCAATGCGCGTCATGCTCACATTATTTTTTGCTAAAGGTTGCAGCAAGCTATAAAGGGCACCTGGTTTATTGCGAGCCGAGAGTAGCAATGATGTTTTATCATCATCGGTAGGCTCAACATCCTGTTTACCAATAATCAAGAATCGCGTGGTATTATCAGGAGAATCTTCAATATTCCTATTCTGTATCGTTAAATCATACACATCGGCTGCAGTTTCACTTGCAATGGCTGCTGCATTTTCTTCACCAGCTGCTCGATTGGCAGCATCTGCATTACTACTGACTGGCACGCGTTTTACACCTGGTAAATTTGTTTCTAGCCATTTTTTACATTGTGCTAATGATTGTTGATGAGAATATATAACCTGAATACTATCAAGCTTATCCACATTACTTAGCAAGTGTTGATGCACACGTAACTCCACTTCACCCACAATGCCTAAGGTAGATTCCAGAAACATATCTAAAGTACTGTTAACAATACCTTGTGTTGAATTTTCTATCGGCACCACACCATAATTTGCGTTATCCGCTTCCACTTCGCGGAACACATCATCAATATTATTGGTTGCAAGTGTTTGTACAGAACGACCAAAATGTTTGTATGCAGCTTCTTCTGTAAATGTCCCGGACGGACCTAAAAAAGCTACTTGCAATCTTTGCTCCAATGCTAAGCAGGCCGACATCACTTCTCTTATAAGCCTTGCCATTTCTTCATCAGAAAGCGGGCCTTGGTTATACTCAAGCACTCTCTTGAGAACACTTGCCTCTCGATCAGGCCGATAAAATGCATCGCCTTCACCTGATTCAGTTTTAACTAGCGCTACTTGTTGAGCCAGCCTTGCACGCTCGCTGATAAAATCGAGCAGTTTTCGATCCACTGCATCTATTTCTTGCCGTAAATCTGAAAGTGATTTATTACCCATGAATAAAAATTCGCTTATTTAGATGCAGAAATTGATTAAGAATTAAAATATAACCCTACTTTATATACGATGCGAGGATACTACAAATTAACCTTAAAATATGACCTAGGCGCGCCCATCATCATTATCATTCGCGCACAAAAAAGCCCGCATGATACGGGCTTTCAAATCAACGCTTAAAAGTATGTCTAGATAGATTACATCTAGATTAGATCTTTCTTCTTTCTTCCAAAACCTAGTCCCAACATACCTAGCCCAAGTAAAGCTAATGTTGTCGGCTCAGGTACCGTTGCAGTTGATATACCACTGCCATTTAAATCTAGACCCACCCACCAGTTACCAAAGTTATAGCTATTACCAGAGTAAGGAGACGTCCATGTTTTATTTAGCCATGAACCACCCCATAGATTAAGTGAATTTTCAGAAACGCTATTATCATAAGCACCACCAAAATAACCACTATCATGAAAACTGATCGTTCCTGTATAGGTGCTGTTATAACGATTTATACTTAAATCAAGGCTACCAGCGCCATTCGCTAAAAGTGAACCACCCGTTATAGAAACAGAACCATTATTTCCAGTTAACGAACCTGAAATATTACTAAGACTCGCACCGTCCCAAGCTCCTGTCACATTGCCACTTGACCAAAAGTTCGAGATTGACCAGCCATGCGCGTAGCCACTCAAGTCATATGTAACATTAGAAATCGCCCATGAATTTATAGGCAAGACTGCTATTAATAATATCGTTGAGACTAATAACTTCCTTATCATTGAAACTCTCCTAAAGAAACAAATACAGAATTCACATATCGATAACAATACGATAGGTAGAACTTAATTATATGGACCACTGGTATATTTTCTGTGATCAAGCAAACAATTTCTTCCAGGAATAGTGCGAAAAATCTACCCGTTTTACTCGATTATCTCTTCAATCTCGTATTCATCTAATTCGGTTGCATGCGTAAAAATGACTAACTCTCCGATTAACCCCAGCACAAACACCTGCACCCCGAGCACAATGAATAATGAACTAAGCAACAACGCAGGACGATCTGCTAACGGCATACCAAAGAATATTCTTTCGAACACCACATATGCCAAAAACAATAAACCTAAAATAAATACAATCGAACCGATTAAGCCGAAAAAACGCAAGGGTTTTTTGGTGAACTTAACTAAAAAGAATACCGTTAAAATATCTAGCAACCTGCGCAAATACACACCAGGCTTATAAAGCCTTTTTTGCATATCCAACTCTGACTGTGGAAGCTCTATCTCTGCAACCCGAAAACCTTTCTGGCTTGCGAGTAATGGAAAAAATCGATGCTGGTCTCCATACACGCTTACTTCATTTGCAATTTTCTTTGAGAAAGCACGAACACCACAACCCATATCTGAAAAAATATTGTCCGTAACCAAGCTTTGCATTTTATGAAATAACTTGGTTTGCACCTGATTTAGTCGTGAGTCAACACGCGGCCACCTTTTGCCAATTACCATGTCATTACCATCAAGACTCTCCAAAAGCTTCGGTAAACTGTCTGGCTTAACTTGCAAATAAGCAGGCAGGGTAACAAGGGTGTCTGCACGTGCATGCTCAAACCCTACACGCAAAGCAGCCGCCTCTCCAAACCAACTAGAGAATGCAAATATTCTTATCGACTCGCCTTTATTTTTCAGAGCTTTTAAGTCACTTAATGCCTTGGGATGTTTCCCATCAATCACGTAAATAAATTCGTAATTATCTGCGCTAGATTCAATTGCGGTTTTATACTCTTGAAAAACAGTTTCAATATCATTATATCGTTCACCGATTACAATAATTATGGAAACATCTTTAATACTTGTTTGATTCATTTAGGTTATCTTTTTTCTAGACTATAAAAATTAATGTTCTTCTGTAGCGGTTAGCATTCGCAACTTATAAATATCCATATTTCCTGTTTTGTAGATTAACTCTGCAAGCGCACCATTGAAAAATAAGAATACCGCCAACAATAAAGACAAAGCGGACACTCCAGGCAAAACTAGTGGACTAATGCTATGCCCCATAAACAACATTAGTAGATACAGTACTGAAATGAGCATGAAGATCAATATAGGAACGATCGCTGCAAATGAAAACCAAACAAGCGGCTTCGCTTTAAAGGATGAAATCATTTTGATCGTCATTAGATCAATAATCACTTTATATACACGAGATAATCCATACTTGGACTCACCAAACTGACGCGCATGGTGTTTGACTCTTACTTGCGCAATCTTTGAGCCAGTGATGGATGCCATAGCTGGAATGAAACGATGCATCTCCGAATACAAAGGTACACTTTTAATAATCTCTGCTCGATAGGCTTTCAATGAACAGCCATTATCTTTAATGGGCACACCCGTTACTTTACCTATGATCCAATTAGCAATTACGGAGGGAATTTTTCGGGAGATCAACTTATCTTGTCGTTTATAACGCCAACCCACAACAATGTCATAACCTTCATCAATTTTAGCGACCAGTGTTCTGATATCACTAGGATCATTTTGGAGGTCACCATCCATCGTGACCACAACATCACCCAACGCATGCTTGATACCCGCGACCATTGCAGGAGTTTGCCCACAGTTTTTTCTAAATTTGATTACCTTAAGGTGCTTATTTTCATGCGCCAAGTCTTTCAATACATCGAATGTATCGTCAGAGCTACCGTCATCCACACAAATCACCTCGAAATCAAAAGGACCACCAGAAACCTCAGTGACAATCTTGTCAACAAGAATAGGAACGTTCTCTTGCTCGTTGTATAACGGTACTACTATAGAGAGTAGTTTTGCCTGAATCATGAAACCTCTGTGAAAGTAATGCCTAAAAACCTCTACTAGTATATGTTTTATATTTTAAATTAAGTTGAGTGACTTCTAATTTTAGAAAAAGATAAAATAAATTTTCTAATTCAAACAGTTTAATTTTAAAACTAACAATCCCGTTCATCCTTATTTTCTTACATTTCGTCTGTTGC
>CAZFEP010000112.1:0-5405 GCA_964517365.1 uncultured Thiotrichales bacterium
TTACGACTCTGCGATACCAAGTAATTCTTTGCAGAATTTATCGCAATCCTATACAGCCAGGTATAAAAAGCACTATCACCGCGAAAGTTTTTAAGACCACGATAAGCCTTTATAAAAGCTTCCTGCGCCACATCTTGCGCATCATCGCGATCTTTGACGAAGCGCATTACCAAGTTGACCACCTTAAGATGGTACTTGGTCACGAGCGTATCAAACGCTACTTTATCCCCTTTTTGAGCCTTTTTTACGAGCTCCTTATCGTTATTATTCTCGCCCATTTGGGCCAACTCCTGTAACTGCCGCTTTATGTATCTAAGCTAGCAACTGTATGACAATGGTCTTGGTGAAGAGTTCTGCATTCCTTACTCTAATTGGGATTCTACCGCTAAGTGGCATTGATTTGTTAACCAGATCACCCTTCTATGCCACAATGGCCGACAACGGATCAAAATATGATCCAATTAACTAGGATTTGCTTCTAAATATGCATGATTTTGACATCTTAATTATTGGTAGTGGTGCTGCAGGCTTAAGCTTGGCCTTGCGACTACAAGATGACTACCGTATCGCAGTGATCTCAAAAGGCCCCCTAGATGATGGGAGTACCGCCTGGGCCCAAGGGGGTATTTCCGCAGTCATGGATAATGAGGACTCCATCGAGCAGCATATGGAAGATACCATGGACGCAGGTGCTGGACTTTGCGATGAGGCTGCTGTTTTGCATACCGTATCTCATGGCAGAGAGATGATCACCTGGCTACAAGAGCTTGGTGTTGAATTTACTTATGAAACAGGAAGAGATGGTAAAAAATACTTACACCTTACACGAGAAGGCGGCCATACACATCGACGCGTAGTACATTCCGCTGATGCAACGGGCTGGGCCATTGAGAATGCACTCATCAAAAAAACGCGAGAAAAAGACAATATAGAACTTTTCGACCATCATATTGCGATTGACTTAATTACTACACATAAACATTTACAAAGAAGAGCTAGTGACAAAAGCAATCAATGTGTAGGAGCTTATGTACTGGATACTCACGACAATCAAGTTAAAACGTTTAAAGCCAAACATGTAGTACTAGCCACCGGTGGCGCTAGTAAAGTGTATTTATACACAAGTAATCCGGATGGTGCTTCGGGTGACGGTATTGCTATGGCATGGCGTGCAGGTTGTCGCGTTGCCAATATGGAATTCATGCAATTCCATCCAACTTGCCTATACCACCCTACTGCAAAATCATATTTGATTACCGAAGCAGTACGTGGTGAAGGTGGAAAATTATTGCTACCTAATGGCTCTGAATTTGCACATGAATTTGATCCGCGCGGGGTTCTGGCTCCTCGTGATATTGTAGCGCGCGCTATCGATTATAAAATGAAACAAGTAGGCGTGGATTGTGTATACCTCGACATCAGTCATAAACCTAAAAAATTCATTCAAGATCATTTCCCAAATGTATATGCACGCTGTTTGAAGCTTGGTCATGACATGTCTAAAGAGCCTGTCCCGGTAGTGCCTGCAGCACATTATACTTGTGGTGGAGTGATGACTGATTTAAGAGGACAAACAGATGTAGATAATTTATATGCTATTGGGGAAACCACCCATACCGGTTTACATGGTGCAAACCGCATGGCCAGCAACTCACTACTTGAATGCCTCGTTTTTGCTTCTTCAACAAGTGAGCTGATCAATTCCAAAGGCATTGATAACGTCTCTTCAGCCGAAGTCCCTGCTTGGGATGCCAGCCGCGTGACCGAACCAGATGAAGAAATAGTAGTCGCTCACAACTGGGACGAATTAAGAAGATTTATGTGGGACTATGTAGGCATTGTACGTACCAACAAACGTCTACAACGTGCAAAACATCGTGCTGATTTATTAAATTCAGAAATTGATGAGTACTATAGTCATTTCCGCGTAAGTAGCGATTTAATTGAATTAAGAAACTTAACGTTAGTGGCTGATTTAATTATACGTAGTGCGCTTAGCCGGAAAGAAAGTCGCGGCCTTCATTACACACTGGATTACCCCGATGCAGATGCTAACTTGGAGAATATCGACACCGTTCTTGATCCAACGATGGAAATGAACGTTGCAAAACCTCTATATGCTAGTTAATACGAATATTCGATCTTGCTGGTTAAGCTAAATCTAGCGCCGATCTATCAAGTCAATGCATATGACTTATAAATCGATGGTTACACCTGTGGAAATAAATTTTGTCGGTAATATTTAAGTTCATCAATCGAGTCGCGAATATCATCTAACGCCAAATGTTTGGACTCTTTGTTATACCCTCTTGCTATTTTAGGATACCATCGGTTTGCGAGCTCTTTAAAACTACTTACATCCAAATTCCGGTAGTGAAAAAATTCTTCAAGATTGGGCATTAACCTCGCCATAAAACGACGATCCTGACATATACTATTTCCGCACATAGGTGATGTATTACTTGGAATATATTCTTGCAAGAATTCTATTGTAGCTTTCTCAGCTTGTTCTTCATTAAACTCACTTTTTCTGACACGTTCGATTAGGCCTGATTTTCCATGCTGATTGGTATTCCATTCATCCATACCTGCCATCACTTCAGGCGGTTGATGAATGGCAATAACTGGGCCAACAGCTACCTCTTCCAGATGTTTATTAGTAACTATGGTGGCTATTTCAATAATACGATCAGACATTGGCTCAAGTCCGGTCATTTCCAAGTCAATCCATATTAAATTTTCTGGGTTCATAGTCATTAGTATTTCCTTGCCAATTTTGTATATCATACCAACATGAATAAAAATATATTATATCCATCTCGCGAGCTAAAACGTTATTCTGCCTTCAAGGCAGTTGCCACCACATTATTCTTTTTGGTTAATATAGCCATCTTGATACCTCTCCATGCCCAAGATGGTGCAACCTTACATTCTGAAAACTGTATTGCATGCCATTCTGCTATGACAGGAGGCGAAGGTTCTGTCTTGTACACACGCGATGACCGGAACGTTACCTCTTTAGAGGCATTAGGCAAGCAAGTTAACCGCTGCCAAACTAGTCTTGAATTAAACTGGTCTAGCGATCAAATTAACGATGTCCAAAAATACCTTAATAAATCTTTTTATCTTTTTTGATACCTAATTAATCACTAACTAATTATCAAGAAGTATTTAGCTAAAGTTGTAAGCCGACATGGAGCACATCTGCTGGTTAAAGATGAGCAAAATATCAAGCGCAACTGCATATCCCCAAAAAAATTTAGCCATGTTGTTTGTGGTGATCATGTAAAATGCATTGAGGTCGATCAAGACAGAGACCAAATTCTAAAAATCCTACCTCGTAAAAATGAATTAATACGACAAACAGAGCACGCCAAAAAATCAGTAGCGGCAAACATAGACACAATAATCATTGTCTGTGCGGTTGAACCTGAACCATCACTAGAATTAATCGACCATTATATTGTTGCTGCAGAACAACTATCTACAGAGGCAGTGATATGTTTGAATAAGATTGATCTAGATAACTTCACATCCATTATTGAACCATTGCAGTCTAAGTACAGAGACCTACCTTACCCAATTATTACTACCAGCAAAAACAAGCCTCTTGTTAATTTAGATACTTTAACCAATTTACTTAAAAACAAAACATGTATCTTTGTGGGACAATCAGGCGTTGGGAAATCTACATTAATTAATACATTAGTTCCTGATCTTGAAATTGACACTCAAGAAATATCAGAACTAAGCCGGCAAGGACGACATACTACCAGTTCAACCACATTATACGAGTTACCATTGGGTGGTGAATTAATTGATTCCCCAGGTGTTAGAGAATTTACCATGCCTAAGCTAGCAGCAGATAGTATTAGTAAGGGATTTATAGAAATAGAAAGATTGAGAAGTGAGTGTAAATTTCACAACTGCAAACACATTCATGAACCAAAATGCGCTGTATTAAATGCTGTAAAAAAAATGGAAATTAACACACTGCGTTATGAATCTTATTTAAAAATGATGAACAATATTGAAGATGAGAACTATTAATAGTGCTTGCGACTATTAAATGCCTGTGCAATCGTATTTTGATCAACAAATTCTAACTCACCACCTACAGGAACACCTTGGGCCAAACGAGTCGTTTTTATATCCTGCTTGTTCGCCATTTCACTAAGCACATGCGCAGTTACCTCACCTTCAACTGTTGAGTTTGTGGCTAAAATCATTTCTTCAATATTTTCTTCTATTAAGCGTTTTTCGAGTATCTCTAAACCAAGCTCTTTAGGCCCAATACCATCCAAGGGTGAAAGGCGACCCATTAAAACAAAATACATGCCTTTATAATCAGTACTCTTTTCAATAGTAAATACATCTGCTGGGCTTTCTACTACGCAAACCTGATTTTTTAAACGTGCGTTATCTTTACAAATCACGCACAAATCATGCTCTGTAAAGGTCCTACAATTCTTACAGTGCCCTATTTCACTCACCGCTTTTTTTAGATTATCGGCAAGATTTTTAGCTCCATCACGATTTCGCTGTAATAAATGGAATGCCATACGTTGTGCAGATTTAGGGCCCACACCTGGCAAACATTTTAAAGATTCAATTAAAGCATCTAAAAGTGTTGGTGGTTGAGAACCATTAGTTGAAAAACCAAATGACATAGTTGACGAAGTTCTTTAGATCTAGAATGGTAATTTCATACCAGGAGGAAGATTCAATCCACTAGTCAGACCAGACATTTGATCTTTCGTTAACTCTTCAACTTTATTAGATGCATCATTCATCGCAGCAGCAATTAAGTCCTCCATCATTTCCTTATCATCACTCAATAGACTGTCATCTATCTGTACTCTGCGAACCGCATGCTTACCTGTCATGGTCACTTTCACCATGCCACCACCTGCTTGGCCTTCTACTTCCAGGTTTTTTAATTCATCTTGCGCTTTCTGCATGTCTTCCTGCATTTTTTGCGCTTGCTTCATTAAGTTTCCTATTCCACCTTTCATATTTTCACCTTTATACTATCTATTTTATTTTTCAATTTAATTGCTAATGGGCTTTACTGTACCAGCTATGATTTCAGCACCGAATTGAGTCTTTAACGCCTTAACAGCCTCATCTGATTCTGCGGTTTGCTCTGCTTGAGATTGTATTTTTTTCTTCACTCTTTCTTTTTGCCTGGCGGGTGTTTCAAGGGCATCAGAAGAAATATCAATAATTAAATTAAAATGTTCTCCAAAAGATTCTTGCAATGCTTTTTCAAGCCTTTTCTTCGCTCCCTTGGTAGCAATACCTTCATGCTGACTACTCAACTGTAATGTGATTGTCTCATTTTCTATAGATTCAACACTACAGTTAGAAGCTAACGAATATGAAACTCCTTGCAAGCCAAGCTG
>CAZFEP010000112.1:5505-6787 GCA_964517365.1 uncultured Thiotrichales bacterium
TCTAGGGGTTATAGTTGATGGTTTTGCAGCCGGTGTCGGATCTATACTACCAGCACTAGCTGGCTTGAATGACAACATTCGTAATAGCGCCATCTCCAATGCACATTGAGGAGAGGTAGATAGATATAAATCTCGCTTACCAATTAATGCAATTTGATAATATAACTGAACATCTTCAGGGCTAAAACTTTTTGCAAGCTCTTTTATAAGCTCTGTATCAATTTCTATTGTCTCAAGCATACTCGGTACAGCTTGAGACAATGCTGTTTGATGCAATACCTCAATGATATCTGTAAACAGTTCATTAAAATCTGCAGAAAGATGTGCTAATTCTTGAGTGGATTGCATAATAGTTTCTGCATCAGCATTAGCAAGTGCTTGCATCAACTTATGTAAGTACTCTCTTGGCACTGTACCCAACATTTCATGGATAGCTGCATCGGTTACATTACCATCACTGTACGCTATCGCCTGATCTAGCAAACTGAGCGAATCTCGCATACTTCCATCTGCTGACCGCGCCAATGCATATAGCGCTGGTTTTTCATAGGTAAGTTTTTCTGCCTCAAGCAATTTTTCAAGTTGTGTGGTAATGGCATCATCAGAAATTCGCTTTAAATTGAATTGCAAACAACGCGATAACACGGTAATGGGTAGTTTTTGTGGGTCAGTAGTCGCTAACAAAAACTTAACATGAGGTGGTGGCTCTTCTAATGTTTTCAATAAAGCATTAAAGCTATGCCCAGATAACATATGAACTTCATCAATTAAATAAACCTTATAATTTCCACGTGAGGGACTATATTGAACGTTATCTAATAGTTCTCTGGTGTCTTCGACTTTGGTGCGTGACGCAGCATCAACCTCGATTAAATCTATAAATCTTCCTGTATCAATTTCTTCGCAAGCAGAGCATGTTCCACATGGCGTTGAAGTGATGCCTTGCTCACAATTTAAACACTTTGCAAAAATACGTGCCAAGGTAGTCTTACCCACACCTCGTGTGCCGGTAAACAGATAAGCATGATGAGTTCTTTCTTGATCTAAGGCATTAGAAAGCGCTTTTACAACATGCCCTTGGCCAACCACTTCTGTGAAATTCTTAGGCCGCCATTTACGTGCTAAAGCTTGATAACTCATATAATAATGATTACTAATGCCTGTTAAATTGAACCTTAAGGTGTAAAACTCAGTTTTGGTAAGTGCGACCTGCGCCAGCAATCCCTTTGCACCCGAAGCAACTGTTACCGTTGCTCCCTTCCGGGCCTGGCGGGGTTCACAG
>CAZFEP010000113.1:0-6642 GCA_964517365.1 uncultured Thiotrichales bacterium
AATGCCTCATTTGGGAGAATTACATGCTTGAATTATTACCGGTGGTCTTTTTAATCTTAGCGGTGTTAACCGTTGTTATGGCAGTTAAGCGTGTACCTCAGGGTTTTGAGTGGACGGTTGAACGATTTGGTAAATTCCGTCGCACTTTGCAGCCTGGATTATCTTTCATCATTCCTTACGTTGATATCATAAGCAATAAGGTAAATATGAAAGAACGCGTGCTCGATGTTCCATCTCAAGAAGTAATTACACTGGACAATGCTGTAGTACGTGTTGACGGTGTGGTGTTCTATCAAGTACTAGATCCAGTCAAGTCGTCCTATAATGTTAATAATCTGCAGCGCGCAACGCTTAATCTTACGATGACCAATATCCGAACCGTACTGGGTTCTATGTCTCTAGATCAATCATTATCAAATCGAGATCAAATTAATGCACAGTTATTACATGTAGTGGATGAAGCCACATCGCCATGGGGTGTAAAAGTTACTCGTATTGAAATTAAAGATATCGCACCACCACAAGATTTAGTTGATTCAATGGCTAGACAAATGAAAGCAGAGCGTGATAAACGTGCAGAAATTCTTACATCTGAAGGCTATAAACAATCTGAAATATTAAAAGCTGAAGGTGAAAAGCAGGCAGCTATATTGGATGCAGATGGTCGACTAGAAGCTGCAAAGCGTGACGCTGCTGCACGTGAAGCGTTAGCTAAAGCAGAAGCCAATGCAACAGCAATGGTGTCCGATGCCATTTCTAGTGGAGATATACAAGCTGTTAACTATTTTGTTGCCACTAAATATGTAGATGCATTGTCAACAATTGGCTCAGCAGAAAATCAAAAAATTATTATGTTGCCTCTAGAGGCCTCTAGTTTGATGGGGTCTATTGCAGGGATTTCTGAAATTGCAAAGTCTGCACTTTCTGATAAATCATAATAGCTCACTATATCTACTTAAACTAAAGAGGTATTTACTGGATGATTGAATTTCTTACAAATTTACAATATTGGCATTGGTGGATCATTGCAATGGTATGTTTGTCTATTGAAATTTTTGCACCTGGTGCCATATTTATTTGGTTCAGCGCTTCTGCTGCAGTTATGGGTTTCATATTACTGCTTTTCCCAGACTTAAGTTGGCAATTACAAATTACCCTTTTTGGCATATTATCGATACTAGCAATTCTGGCCTGGCGTTTATATCGTAAAAAAGTACCTGAAATAGATGCTCATCCTGCACTAAATAAGCGTGGTGAAGAATTGATAGGTAGAGTTTTTACATTAAATACGCCAATTGTAAATAATTACGGAAAAATTCATGTGGATGACACACTTTGGAAAGTGCATGGTGATGACTGTGATGCCGGTGATAAAGTCAAAGTTACTTCTTTAAGTGGGACAGTATTAAATATTGAACGTGTTTAACGCTCGCAATGCTATAAAAAAGTGTGACGTCTTTATAATTTTAAGATGCAAAACCATTTTATTTCCTTTGCAATAAAGGAACTTTAATTAAACGTTAATAACACTTTTTTTCAAACAGTTACAAACAGTATTAGATATATTCTTTGTTGAATTATAAGCGCCACCATGCTGAATTTATTAATTAATGTATTGATTTAATATAAGTTTAATTCCCCATTTAACAGGTTTACCGTTCATAGGTTATTCCAAGCCTCTTATCGCACTTTCAATTTAATTACATTTGTTTACCTTCAGTATTCTTACCTGGAGTTTGGAACAACGAAGCATTAGCTTAGAAACGTATATTTCACCAGGAAGGTAAATATAAGTTTCAAGTTGATTAGATATTTTGAATATACGGTGCGCACAACTTTATTTTAAGTTAAGAGCATTAGTATTTTGGTTTTAGTGCATTTCGTTTTTTCTTATTCCAAATAGTCTAGGAAGTGGCTATTGGTTAGCTTCACGTCTACTTAACTACTTAAGTATTCGATATGAGGTTAATCGATATGAATATTTAAATACGAGAGGTGCGAAAATGCATTTAAGTAGACAAAAAATTATTAGCACATGTAGTGCGTTTATCTTTATCCTAGGAATTGCAAGTGTATCAGTAACATTTGCGGGTCCACGTGAACAAGCAAAACGAATGCATGACCGATTAACGGGTGTGCCTCCAACAGAAGCAGTACTAGCTGAGATGGCAGCTTTGTTGCCAGCACAGCCCATCCAAGCTGCTGAGATTGCCATGAGCAATCCTTCTTTTATTAACAGCACTATTAAAGATTGGGCCACACCGTGGTTCAACGAAGATCAATCTGTTTATAGAGATCTAAATGATTCGACTGCTACGGTAATGGGTATGGTGCGTGACGATGTCCCATTCGATCAGATTCTATATGCTGACACAGTTTACATCGGTTCAGCAGATGCAACGAATGATGCTTACTCAGTAAGTGACAATGATCATTACGAAGATTTACAAAATCGTCGTAGAGATTTTAGTGACCCTGCTGTGTTAATAGCCATGAATCAATCTGCATTAAACAATCAATTAAATGCAAGTCAAACTGCAGGTGTAATGACCACACGCGGATTTGCACAAGCATATTATTCAGCAGGAACCAATCGTGCTGCACTTAGGTTCGCAACACTTAATTTCATGTGTATGGATATGGAAAACTTCCGCGATAAAACAGCTTATCCTGATCGCGTTAGACAAGATGTAGATCGTTCGCCTGGTGGTGATAGCAAAATATTCATCAATGACTGTCTTACTTGTCATGCAGGTATGGATGGATTAGCCGGTGCATTTGCGTACTATGATTTTGCAGAAGTAGAAGATGAAGGTGAGCGTCTAGTTTATACAGACGGTGTTGTTCAACCTAAGTATTTAAATGATGCTGGTGTTTTCCCAACAGGCTTTGCTACAACGGGTGATTCTTGGGTTAACTATTGGCGCTCAGGTCAAAATAGTTGGGTGGGGTGGAATGCTCCAAACAACGGTGTGGGTCGCGGTGCCAAAGAACTAGGTATAGAGCTTGCACAAACACGTCAATTTTCTGAATGCCAAGTGAAGAAAGCCTTTGAAAAGGTCTGTCATCGTAGTCCAAATGGACCTGCCGATGTTCAAGCCGTTACAAATATTGCAAATATCTTTGAAGCAAATAATCGCAGCATGAAACGAGTCTTTGCTGAGACGGCTGCTTACTGCATGGGTAACTAAAAATGTTACTCAACGAATTAAGTATGCCAATTAGGAGAAATGTTATGAGTCAGAATAATATTCTATTTATGAACAAGAGTGCACTTCGCATGATTTGCATGATCTTGTTAGCTGTTGCTCTCACCGCTTGTGGTGGTGGCAGTAGTGACAGCGGTTCCGATGGTGGAACACAATCAACTGCAGGAAATACTGGTGGTAACACAGGTGGAAGTCCAAGTGACCCTACGCCTAATCCAGTAGATCCTGGTGACCCAATGCCGATGCCAGTTGACCCTGTTGATCCAGGTAATGGTGCGAATGAACAAGCATTGTTTGCAGCAACATTACATCCAGTAATTACTAATCCTAATTACACATGCGGGATTTGTCATAACGGTACAAACATACAAGCTATTCCATTTGCAGTAGCAGATGTGGCTGCATCATATGCGGTAGCGGATCCATTGAAAAATTTAGCGGTTCCAACACAATCTAGTATTTACCAAAGACCACTAACTAACCATAACTGTGGTGCAATGTGTGCAGATATTGCCGCTGATGTTTTACAAGCAATTAACGCTTGGGCAGCTCAATCATCTGCAGTTGGTGGCAATGGTGGAAACAATGGCAATATACTAGCAAGTGCTTCAACAAACTTCTCGCAAGCAGTTGAAGGCAGTATTCCACGTGCTGATGCTAATATGATTACTCTATTTGCATTTGGTGAGGGAGTAGGTAACACCACTGCTGGTACGAGTAACGTTGGTGCAGATATGACGTTAAACCTTGAAGGCACTGAATGGGTAGCTGAAGGTGGTTTACGCAATGTTGATGGTAAGGCACAAGCATCTTTAGCGGATAGCCAAAAACTGTTTAATCTTTTATCTGGTGGAAACCAGTTTAGTGTTGAGGCATGGATTATTCCTGAAAACCTCACCCAAACAGGTCCAGCGCGTATAGTTTCATATTCTATTGATACTGGGCGTCGTAATTTCACAATGGGTCAACAAGTCGATCAATACGATTCACGTGTTCAAACGATAAATTCAGGGCCTAATGGAAGTAATCCTGCATTACGAACTGAAGATATCGTTACTACAGAGTTAACACATGTAGTGATGACTTATGACAATATGTCTGGTGGTCGTAAAATTTATGTGAATGGACAACTTGCAGTAGAAGAAGCTTTGCAAGGTGACATGCTAAATTGGCAAGACGACAATCTTTTTGTATTAGGCAACGAAGTGACTAATAACCGCTTATGGAAAGGTGTCTTCAAAATGGTAGCGATCCATAATGTTGCACTTAACGGTGCGCAAGTTGCTCAAAACTTTGATGCTGGTGCCGGTGCTATTACTTCATTACGATTTGATGTAGCAAGCATACTTGGTGCGCCTGGTTACATTGAGATGCAAGCATATGAAGTAGATCCTTTTGCATATGTGTTCGCAAGACCAAAACTGGTGAGTGATGTTACAGGTATTCAAGTGAAGAACATTCGTGTTGCAGTTAACAACAACGTTCCTCTAGCAACTCAAGCGTTCCGAAGAGTAGACACAATGGTAATGCAATCTGGACAGGAAATTTCACCATTAGGTGCACTAATTCCTTCTGATCAAGGCATTAACTTAGACCAATTCAGTCTTCAGTTTGAGGTCTTAGGTGGGCAGACAGGTTCTGCGGAATCAATTGCACTTCCTACACCACCAGTGCCACCAGTAGATGTACCTGAGCCTGATGTAGGTGTGCGTACCTTCTCACAAGTGCATGACACCATGGCTGCACTGACTGGAATTAGTCAGGGTGACAACGATGTGCGTAATCGTTATACAGAGTTGCGTGATCAACTACCTCCTACTGCTGATGCATTAGGGTTTGGTTCAGCACAACAAATTGCGATTCAACGTTTAGCAACAACTTATTGTGGTGAAATCACCAATAACAATAATCGTTGCAGAAACTTCTTTGATGACAATAACTGTGCAATTGCTGCAGGCGAGAAAGACGCTATTGCAGGCACGGTATACGACAAAATCATAGGTAATAACTTAGCAAACCAACCAGAACGTACAGCATCAATTGCTGCATTCGTAGGCATCATGGATGCAGAAAATTGCGCAAATGGATGTAACGGTGCTGCCGGTCGACAAGTATTACAAGCTGTATGTGCTGCTGCGTTAGCAAGTAGTGCAGTAACAATTAACTAAGGCTAGTGAGGTAACAACAATGGCAAAATACAGAGAGCAATATCGACGAGCGCAAGAGGCACATCAGCAGATGGAGCAGCGTATCGAAGAGTCATGCCGACGTACCGGTCATGCTAGACCCGTTACCCGCAGAGAGTTCCTCGGAAGAGGGCTCATTGCAGGCACTAGCACGGTACTTCTACCAAGTTTAGGTATGATGGTAAACAGAGCCCACGCGGCTTGTGAAATAGGCGATGCGGTAGCAGGAGGCCCACTTGGTGCAGGGAAAGTTCCTTTTCTTGCAATAGACCAAGGTGGCGGTGCAAACATTGCAGGTTCTAATATTATGGTTGGTGGTGCAGGGGGTCAGACTGACTTTTTGCCTGACGATGCATATGAAACTTTAGGATTACCATCTGCAATTAGTCCAAGTTCAGTTGGTGTTAATACAGATTTTGGATTAGCGATGCATCCTAACAGTGCTTTATTGCGCGGAATGATGGATAAAACCAGTGCTGCTACACGTGCAAACGTAAATGGCACAGTTATTCCTGCTCGTTCCGAGAATGATACGGGTAATAATCCACATAACCCTATGTATGGAATTGCTCGTGCAGGTGCAAATGGCGAGTTTGTTGTGTCAACAGGTACAAGAAATTCAGAATCGGGTGGTCGTTCTAGAGCTCCTGATTACATGATTTCTGCAGAGCTTGGCCCTACGCGTGTTAGTAATCGCAATGAGGCTATAGGTTTGAGTGGTGGAGAAGCAGATGGTTTCCCAAGTGGAAGCGTAGCGGTTGCAACACAGATACTTGCACAATTAAAGCTAGGCGCTATTGATGAAGCCACTGCAACGGAAGAACTCATTCAATGTGGTTACGACAAGAGTTTAGCTACCTTTAATTCACCTATTCTACCATCGGATCTAGATCCTGAAGCAGATGCAATTCTTACTAACATCTTCCCTAACGGAGAGATCAGTAATAATGGTGATTTCCGTAAAGCTGCAGCCACGATGAAAGTAGTGGTAAATGGCTTTGGTGGGGTAGGTACTATGGAGTACGGTGGTCGTGATTATCACCAGGATCCACGTCCAGAAACGGATGGTAAAGACTTTAGAGTTGGTCAAGTGCTCGGTGCATCATTAGAATATGCTGCACAGCTTGGCAAGCCATTAATGGTTTACTTATTCAGTGACGGTGCAGTAGTGGCTGATCGAAATAATCCTGAGGATGATGGCAACGGTACTACCAAGTTCCGCTGGCGTTCAGACAACTCTCAAAGGG
>CAZFEP010000114.1:0-6491 GCA_964517365.1 uncultured Thiotrichales bacterium
CAGCTGAATTAGTTCCCCCAAATTGATCGCTGCCTGCAAAATCCTCTGCTTCAAGTGAAAGTTCTGGATTGGGTCGAAAACCTGCTTGTAGCTCCTCCCCCTTTGCTACATCAATACCTTTTACAACGGACTGAAATCGTGGGGATGCATCCATAACTCGTACAATGACATCATCAATTGACAAGGACTCAACATTAGAACTTTGTTCTTGTGATGCATCTGAATTGTGCGAGTCACTTGCAAGAACTGCCTGAATATAAAATAGGTTAATACACGTAAGCGATAGTAAAAATAGCGTATTTTTAAATAATATGAGACGCATGAATAAATCCTCATTAAGCGCATAATTGTTTAACGCACAACTAGCATTGGTATGAAATGTATTTTTAATTTTCATTTCATTACCCATTTACATCATGTGATTTACGATGGTGAACAAGGCGCACTGTACTTCCCTCAGGTAGGTCAAGCGGAACTTTTACGTGGAAGTGCATGTGTCTGTCTTTTAGGCTTCGTCGACGGATGTTCGTTGTAAGCTCATGTAAGACATTTTCATCGGGCGATATAAAAGTGATGTCAATATGCCCTCTAGCAACACTTCGTGTTCGAGCATGAAGGTCTCCAGACACAGTCAGTGTTGAACCATCACTACGAACATTTACTCTTTCAAAACTTATTAAGCCTGAAGATTCTTTTTCTATATTTATATTCGCACTATTAGAATTTACACTAGCGCAACCAAACAAAAGCGCACACATAATGAATGCGTAAAAAACAAAATTAATTTTCATTGCAAATCTCCTGCATATAAAGTGCCGTTTAAGCACACATATAAAACCGCCACATTGAGTGACGGACCCGAATTAACGGTTCAAGAAATTAACTAATGGGGGGTCTAAATAAAGGAGAGTGAGGCTGAGAATGATAATTATAGTAGTGGGAAATTTTACTAATTAATCTAGTTTTAGATAAATTATTGCTGTTTGTATAGATAAGTCCAGCTTGTGCAAGACACTGGCAATACTGGTCGCAACAATCATTCTGATTATCCGTATCTGAAGTATCGTGCTCTAACATAGAAGTCTGTTCTTTATGTTGATCATCAAAATCAACGCACACAGCTTCAGCTGCGACATAAGCGCTGCTAAACAATAAAGCAATAACTAAGATTCGAATGAAAAGCTGTGTCATATTATTATTCTTACAGAAAAACAGTATTAATATCTATCTATCTGACAAATGGCATCAATCATAGTTCAAAGCCAAAAGTTTGCGTTATATTTTGACTTGGTCGCATGTACTGACGGACTTATGACGGACTTGTTGTGCTTTGTTGAGCACAAATAAGAAATTAAGTGTTGCGATCGCCCAATGCGTTTGAATAAAAACAATTACTTAGTTTCGAAAGTGGTGGCTATGGGTGGACTTGAACCACCGACCCCAGCATTATGAATGCTGTGCTCAAATTAGCTGCGCTAAGTAACAATCCATATTAGATTATTGTAGCTGGAATCGAACCCGCGTTCGCGAATCTTCTGACTATACAAACAAGGAGCCCAAATTAATTTATCAGATCTATCTACTAAATAATTTTTAAGTTTCTTATTTTGAATACCTGCTTATAAATTTGATACTAAAAAAGATTTATTCATAAATTATTCATTCCTATAGATTTTCGTGTGGTTGGCGTGATGCCTAATGAGGTCAATTGCATTCTCATTTCTTTTAAAATCTCTAAGCTGTTCTTGCCACCTGTATTTTTTATAAATTCTGAGTATGTGCAACAGTACAAAGCCAACATATCTAAATCTGTGACTGCCAAAAATTCAAATGGTATTAATTTTTCCAGTAGCTCAAACCATTTTTCTGTTGCGGCTTCATTCAAGTAATCCGGCGGGTTAGTCTCCGTGGATGCAAGATGAAAGTCGCTGACACCACCTAAATTGCGGCAAGGCCTAAATGTACCTTGGCGTTTTTTTAATTCTTCTGGAATGCGTGGTCGCCCCATCTTTATTCACTTTTTCATTTTGGATGTACAAAATATTCATTTGGGGGGCGGTTTCCGTTTGTCGAGTTCTGAAGTTCTTCATAGACCCTTCCTCTCACATTGTTCTACGCGATAAAACTAGTGACTAACCTCGACTGAACCGTCTAATAAATTTTGCATCCATAAACAGTACTTTTAGGAAGCTGAAAAAATAGGGTGAATACTTTTTCGTGAACTATTCTGTACTTTGTACATATGTGTTTTTTATATATATTTTTATTTAAAAAAACTTTATATATAAATCTATTCACCCTTTTAACCCTCCGTCTTTCTTGACCAGCTGAAGCCCGCTTGATTCCTTGTGTTCGATCAAAGCCCAACAATTTTGACGGTTAAAAATTTTCTGTTTTGGTCCAATTAATGCGTGTAATTGGGTTGATACTTCATTGATTAGGGTGAATTTTTGACGCTCGATTTTGCCAAATTTGCGCTCGAGCTTTCGGAGGATTTGCGAGGCAGTTAAAACCTGAGCATTATTTTTGCTCGCGCGAGCCGTCATGGGTAAAGTATTCACCCTTTTTTCACCCATTTTTTCACCCTCGATGTAAATCAACTCTCGAGTTTTTTTGATGTCAAAAAATTCTTCTAGCAGCTCTCGAACCTGACTCGAAGCCATGTAATATTCGAGCTCATTCGCACGGATAGCCTCTTGTGCCGGACTAAGAAATAAAGGTTCTTCTCCAGTTTCCCAAATATGATTCATTTGTGCCCACAACAGTCCAATGTCAATGTCGTGATCCGCATTGCACTGTTTAACATTAACAGGCCAGATACGCCTTGCACCTTCTAGCTCTTTGATAAAAGAGGTGCCATTCACGCTCCCAAAAAAGCTAGTCATTCGTGGGTGAGCCTCTTCACGTGCTGCATAAGGTGCGCGGTATACATCCTCAGGGGCTGTTAGGAAGCTTTTCAATGCCGCCCAATCTGAACCACGCAAGCTTTGATCAAGCTCTGCCAGTTCAATAACTGGTTTACGAGTGGCCTGCATAACCGCATCTCTTTGGTTTATGGCGTTCAAATAGAGGGATTGCTCGCCTTGAAAGAATTGTGGAGGAGTAAGGCTTTTAACCCATCTAGATTTACCACAACCGCTAGGACCAGCCAGCACTAGTACATGTGGTACAGGTTGAGGAACCTCAGCTCTCCACCCCCGAACCGCTTCAACACATTGCACTAGCCATTTTTTAAGATAAACAGAAAAAAGCTGCTGAGAATTAACATTGTTCAGCTCGATCGTGTCCAATAATTGTGTGAAGTAATCTTTGCCATCCCAGCGCGTTTGTAAAATCCATTCTTCCATAGGATGAAAACGATCTAATTGCGCTAACCCAAGTAAATTTTGTTGTATCCTTTGGCGGGAATTAATTCCAACCGACTCGCATATCTCAAAAAATCTTCCTAATACAATTTGATAATTTAAGGTGTGATCTTCTTTGTGTCGTAAAAGAATATCTTTAGCCATCATGTCATAGCGAATTAAGATCTTTGCATGGTCCGCTATACTTTTTAAATTGTGATTAGTAGTACGTTGTGACATGCATGGGTTACCTTTCCTTGTTTTTATTAAGTCCGGTAGATTAAAAATACTCAATGCAGGCATAAGATCACAAATGCGCAAAACTTCTGCACCTTGCACATCTACCATCATCTCCCGATGATCAGGGCCACCTTGCTCTTTTACCCATTTATAAAAATCACTTGTGTAAACCTCATGAGAATGAAAACAATTGAACGCTCGCCGAGAGGGTGAATACGCAGCTTGGCCTTCTCCTGTGTCCTTTGTGTGTTCGTCAGCTCGAGGGCATGTAACTCCATGCCAATCATCTGAAACATTACCCATTAAATGACCATGCTTACCAAGCCATTTTAAAACGTCATCACTTTTTTCATATGCAGGTTCAGAATATGTCTTTTTCACAGGAGCATCATCTGTAATACCGAACATTTCACGTATCTGAGCTTTGCTAAACCGGCGTTCAGGATTCCATTCAGTTAATTTAGAAACAAAATCTTTCTTCAAATTGTAGCTGCCTGGCATGCGAGCCAAGTGGATCGGCGAACTAAAACCTTTGTCGCTATAGCCATTCTGCGCGATACACTTCATAAGGTGTTTTACAGTGTCGTAGTCTTTAAAAGGTTCATTTAATAAATAGCCGTATTGGAAGTTGTCCGGAGAGGTTTCTAGTTTGTAACTAGGCTCGGGCATCTCTTTGGATTTCGGCACCACAAGCTCGCCATCTTTATTTTTTTTCTGCCCTATGTCATCACAAATGATTACGTACGCAGAGCGAAAATTATCTTTTTTGCGACTAATGTGTCCAGCGCGCATCTTTGGATCTACAAACCCTGCGATCGAAAAATACAACGTACTGTCAGTACGAATTGGATTGGAAAGTTGTTTGTTAGGTTGGTGTGGGGTGCAAGGGATACCTTTTCCGCCTTTTTTCAATAACCCAATGGCTATCCGCTCACTCTCGTTATCCATTTTTTGGAAAACGGTAGATAAGAACTCATCGGTTGTTATATTATGGGCTTCTATATTTGAATGCCTAGCAGCATTGTTCACGAAGCCCTCATCATTCGCCTGATGGGGGTTTTTTGTTTTCATTACTAATCACCTTCCTCGATCCAACGCTCTAACTTTTCTGGATTCAAGTACCAGCGACCAACTTTCTTAACGGCAGCACCGCTTTTCTGAAGCCCATTAGTTTGTCGGTTGCGTATCCACCATCTGAGCTTATGTTCGCTAACAGCAGGCCACTGCCGTGCAAGGCTAGGTACAGTTTCGAGTTTCATTTTGCTACCTCGTCTTAAATTACGTTACGAGTAGTAGCTTGGAGGTGATTGGAGAGAAAGTATTTCTGAAAGAACGGGGGTGTTTTTCAGAAATTTAGTACTTAACAGAAACCCCTGAAATGTTAAGCCTTGACTGATAATGATAGTAATAATCTTTCACAGTGCCGCTTTTTAAATTAAATTTCTTGCCTATAGTTTCAAACGTGCCTTCATCTAGTGGCCACTTCTTTTTGCCTTCTGTTCTTCTTAAACTATAAAGTTCAAACCAAACATCTTTACCAATATTGTTAATCTTTAGTTGTGAATCGCTAAGTTCTTTATAACCAAACGCTTCATCCATAGTTGAAACTTTTCTGCCAGTCACTTTAAGAAAGTTATCGATTAGCCACTTAGCAAGCTCGTCTGGCAAAGATTCTTTAGCACTAACGTAGGCAATTACATCTTTGAGCTTTTCTTCAAGGTCTTCGTTACTCATAACCCGATACTCTTTGCCATCTTCTTAGCGAGCTGCACATTATGTTCTTGTGTGAAATGAGAATAACGTTTCACCATTGCCAAAGTCTTGTGCCCAAGAATCTCAGACAACTCCGAGAGCGTTGCACCACTCATTGCCAAATAACTTGCAGCGGTATGACGTAAATCATGGAATCTAAAATCTTCTATCTTCGCAACCACTAACGCCTTTGCAAATGCATCTCTAGAGCGACGCCCTACCCGCATTTCAGCGAACACATAATGTGACGTAGCATTTGATTGCTTAGTCTTGAGCAGCTCGAACGCTTCACCCACCAACGGCACGAAGCGCGTCTCACCGTTTTTGGTATCTTCAAGCTTGATATTCTGATTATCAAAATTGACATGAATCCATCGAATATTATGGAGCTCACCGCTTCTGGCTCCACATGTGAGGGCTAGCACGACAAACTCATACAATTCTTGATGCTCAGCCTTACAGGCCGCTAAAAGCTTCTCTCTTTCACTGGTGGTTAAAAATCGAGTACGTCCCTTCGGTTCAGGCAAGCGTGACACCCCAAAAACCGGATTTTCTTTAAGGCCATAGTCACGCCACTCGTTTTTGCAATGAGATAAGCATGTAGATAAAGCCCCCAAATAACGATTTACCGTTGATCCCGAACGTTTCCCGTCGTCTAAAATATCTCTGTACTTTACAACCATGTCAGTCGTAACGTTCAATAATGCGACATTTCCAAGTTTTTTCTTCCAGTAACCTAAACGCTCAATTAGTTGCTTAGAGGACTTGTTATTTTTCTTGCGCGGTAGGTATTTGATGTAGCGATCTATTACGTCTTCTAGAGTGATTCTACGTTGATCTGAGGTGGTTACAGCCTCCCCCTTTATGAGCCGCGTTTCAATATCCTGAGCCCAATGCTTTGCGTCAGTTTTAGTGCGAAAAGTCTTAGATTGTGGTTCAAATCCATCTAAACGGACGCGTGCTTGCCAGCGTTTTGAACCATCTTTTGTAAGTCGAGGGACGTAAGTTGCCATAGCTTACTGTCCCACCACTGTCCCATGAGATATAAATTTGATAAATGAGATTTCAGTCATAATTTATCAAAACCGTATATACATAGTGTATTTGGCGGAGAGGGAGGGATTCGAACCCCCGGACGGTTTAACCCGTCAATGG
>CAZFEP010000115.1:0-6322 GCA_964517365.1 uncultured Thiotrichales bacterium
GATTTGCAGAAACTTTTAAAGAAAGTTGATTTTGATCACCATTATAGGCAACACCAGTTGCTGTTTGTGTAAACGGTTGAGTACGCGATTTAGAACCTGCAAACAAATAGTTCCCATTACCATCTCGTGCATTGGCGTAATCAAGCAATTCTTGCAACCTTTGCTCTACTTCAGCTCGAATAATAGCGCGTGTTTCACCTGTCTGACTGCCACTATTAGCTTGTAACGCTAAATCTCTAACACGTTGCAATGAATTATTGACGCTAGACAAGGTAGCATCTTCTAAACCTAAACGCTGATTAGCAAATATACTATTACGTTGAAATTGATCAATACTTTCTATCGCTTGATTCAAATCAATAATTCTTGCAGATTCTGCAGGACCATCAGATGGTTTGTTAATTCGTTTACCGGTACCAATTTGATTTTGAATTTCTGAAATTTCAAATTGCTGCCTTGCAATATCAACTGCAGTCTTTTGGAATAGGAAAGCTGTGGTTATTCTCGTCATAATATTTTCCTAGCGTATTGCGGCTAAAAAGGTATCAAACAATGTGTTAGAGGTTGAAATCACTTGCGCAGCAGCTTGGTAAGCCTGCTGGTATCTAACCAGATCAACAGCTTCTTCATCTAAATTTACGCCAGAAACACTATCACGAGTCTGTACGGCCTGATCAAATAACGCTTGTTGTGTTTGGCTACTGATGCTGGTTTGCCGGCTAACGGTACCAATTTGACTTACTAGTGAACCATAACCTTCTTGCAAAGTAGCCGTGCCACCAACAGTCTGGGAAGTTTGCAAATCAAGTAATGCAACTACATTACTATTATCACCTATACCGCCGGTATTTCTTTCTATCGTAAAGACATCTCCTGCTTCAGGTTGATTTTGTATCTGCACACGTATGCCATTAACATCAATATCTGCATTACTGGTATACGCAACCCCCGCAGCTACGGTCGCACCGTCCGTTACGTTAACAATATCAAAGGTTGACGCTGGAGAATTAAATCGTATTTCAACGGTATCAGATAAATCTGCATTATTTACATCAAGTATCTGTGTAGCTGTAATGACGCCACTACCAATATTTGTTGCATTTTCTAAACTACGCACTGGTGATGCTGCGGCAATTTGACTTGTATTGTTGAGTAACAAACCAATTCCAGATGCACCATTTCGTGTCGGCTGAACTAAAAAGCTATCACCTGCCGCGGCTGCACCTACAATATCAACTTGTATACCATCAATACTTAATGGGCCGGCCGCTGCACTGGTATTCACACCATCACTTAATCGAGTAAGAGTGTAATTACTACCATCGAAACTTAATTCATAATCAGAACTACTTAATTGACTAAAGTCAGTAATGGTTGTCGAAACAGTGGCCGCACCTGTATTATTTTGATTTGCCAATGTTTGTGGAGCGGAAATTGCAAAAAACTGCCCACCTAATGAGCCATTTGCGTCTAAACCTGCCTGATGTTGACCATTAAATTCATTGGCCAGAACTAATGCTAAACGCCCTGTTTGATTTTGTATCTCACCTAGTTGCTCAGTTCTAAAATCCAACAAGCCACTTACACTTCCACCTGTAATCTTATCGGTAATATCAAATGAACCTGAGCCAACTTCAACCCCAACTCTTAACTCACCCGGGTTAGCTGGGTCGTTAAGTGTTACTAAATTTCTTGAAAGATTGCCAATCACTACTGATTCACCACCCCCTATAAATACATTGAGTGAGCCATCACTAAGCTCTACTGTATTTACAGCAACACGTTCTGATAAGCGCCCTACCAACACATTTCTTTGATCAACCAAATCATTTGGCACGCCACCCGCAGATGAAGCGGCTCTAGCTTCAACGATAGATCTATTTAAATCTGCAATACCCGTGGTAAGACTATTTATATCATTTATATCGCTGCGTAAACGCGTATTAATCTCTTGATTAATATCGTTATAGCTGGCATCTAAATCTTTAAATCTGGCTACCAAGGTTTCCGAATTACTTAATACCACTTGTCTTGCAGGTACGGATGCAGGATCATTTGAGAGATCTTGCAAACTGTTAAAAAAGTTTTGTAAAGCACTATCTAAACCACCTTGAGACCCTGCTACCTGATTTTCTACCCGTTGAATTAAACCAAGATATGAATCTAGACGCGCAACATCGGATGCACTAGATTGAACACGTGCATTGAGAAATTGATCTTCAATACGCTGAACACCAGAAACCTGTGAACCACTACCAAAAAAACCGTCGCCAAATGCTTGTGAAGGTCTTGTAGTAATATCTACACGCTGACGTGTGTAGCCTTCGGTTCCAACATTCGCTACATTATTTGCGGTCGTTGCAAGGGCTCGTTGAAAGACTTGCAATCCAGTTGTTGCTACTCTTGATGGATCTGCCACGTTATTATCTCTTTATCTTAATGGGTGTTATTGGTGTTATTGGTTTCATAGCTTGAAACAACATCGTCAGTTGCATCATTTACTAATTCAGGATTATTCAATGAATGAATCGCGTTATTTAATATACTGCCATTTAAAATTGAATTAATTTTCTTTGCATAATTTGGGTCTGTTGCATACCCAGCTTTTTGTAATTCATTTACAAATGCTTTGGGATTAGCTGTATTATTCAACGCATCTTGATAACGAGGATTATTCAATAGAAACTCCGCAAAATCATTAAATGATTCAGCTGGTGTCTCATAGGCTCTGAAGTTATCTTCAATCTTAATCATATTCTCACCATCAAATTCTTGCGTACTATTTGTTACCTCAGGTCCTTGCCAATTATTTGCTTTAATACCAAAGTAATTAAATGAATCTTTGCCATTATTGGCTTGTGGAGTATGCAAACCCCAACCTGTCTCTAATGCTGCTATTGCAATTAATATATCGGCAGAGGCATTCAATTTTGTAGCGGCCTGCTGGGCATGCGGGTAAACCTGTTGAACAAATTTTTCAGGAGCGGAAAGATTCTTATTATTTGAAATACCGGTCGTTTTTTGTATCTCTTTAGTAACTAACTGTTTTAAATTGATATTCAATGAGTCATTCGGTGTCGTTACCGATGCAACAATAGTTGGTGTATCAGATGCATCTGGCGAGACACCTGTTAATGAATGCACACTATTGCGAAATAATGAACCTGTTTGCAGACTGGAATCCGCTACAGAAGGATCTTTATGACCGACAAACTGACTTTGAAGTAATTTGGCAATTGCAAAAGTTTGTTTCGAAGCCAGGTCAGTCGCTAACTGTTGATCATGCCATTCTTGATAAAAGTCTGACTTATCACTATCAAGCAGCCCTGTAGATAATGAAGCGGTACGCATACTCTTGAGCATGGATTGAATAAAAAAAGCTTCAAACTTTTGCGCAGCCTTTGCGAGATCATCAGACTGGCCGGATTTGTGTTGTGTTGGCTTTAAGTAGTCACCTAATCCTTTCACTACATTAATATTAGTTTCCATTCTATAAGAAGCTTATTTACTTACTTAAATAATAACCAGTTCAGCACGTAATGCACCCGCTTGTTTTAATGCTTCTAGAATAGCCACTAGATCGCCCGGTGCAGCCCCAACTTGATTCACAGCATTAACAATATCATTCAGTGTTGCACTCGGCCCAAATACGAACATGCGATTAGTATCTTGCTCAATCTCGATGTCGGTACGATCTACTACTGCGGTTTCACCTAAAGAAAATTCATTAGGCTGACTTACTAATGGATCAGAAGTAATGGTCACCGCTAAACTTCCATGCGTAACAGCAGCGGGTGTTACACTAACATTAGCACCTATCACAACCGTACCTGTTCTAGAATTGATAATTACTTTTGCAGCGGATTCACCCGGTATTAATTCAATATTTTCAAGATCTGCTGCAAACGATACTCTTGATACTTGATCTAAAGGGGCATCTATTTTTACGGTAACTGCATCTACCGCATGAGCAATATTTTGCTTAAAGTGTTTATTGATTCGTAACTGCATTCGCTTAGCCGTTGTAAAATCTGCAGTATGTAAATTTAAATACAACTCATCACTGCTCGCAAAAGGAGAAGGAACAGCACGCTCAACACTAGCACCATTAGGAATACGGCCCGCACTGGGTATATTAATACTAATACTGGAGCCATCACTACCTTGTACGCCCAAGCCACCAACAACAAGATTTCCTTGAGCCATAGCATATACTTGGCCGTCAATGCCTCGCAATGGGGTTAATAACAAACTCCCACCACGTAAACTTTTAGCGTTACCTAACGAGGAAACGGTAATATCAATATTTTGCCCAGGCTTGGCAAATGGTGATAATTCTGCATGGACGGTTACTGCAGCTATATTGGTTAATTGAGGATTAACATCGGGTGGCAATGTAACACCATATTGCTTAAGAAAACTTTTTAAACTCTGAATTGTAAAAGGAGTTTGCTGAGTTTGGTCTCCAGTACCATCCAACCCAACCACTATTCCATAACCTAACAATTGATTACTACGAACACCTGCAAAAGAAGAAATATCTTTGATTCTTTCTGCACCAACATTAGTGGATAACAGTAGTGATAAAATAGTTAATGTAAAAATAATTACTTTAGATATTTTCATAATTTTTAATAAGGCCATAGTGCAGAGAAAAAGAATTTTGTTAGCCAGCCCGGTTTGCTGCTATCCGTTACAATACCTTTTCCCTTATAGGTTATTTGTGCATTAGCAACCTGGTTTGATAAAACAGTGTTGTCTGTCGTGACATCTACAGGCCGAACTATTCCGGATATCCTTACCACTTCACTTCCTTCATTCAACTCAATCAACTTTTCACCTTTAACTAGCAAGTACCCGTTAGGATAAACTTGATGCACCATTACTGTAATATTGCCTTCAATACTATTTTCTTGAGTAGTTTCACCCTCACCATTAAATTCTTGAGCAGAATCAATACTATTCACAAGCGCATCCAGAGGACCATCTTTTCCAAATAGAGTGGGTGCCGGTAGATCAACACTGGAATCTTTATCTGCTTCAGTACTGGCTGACTTAGATGCATTAATACTCTCTTCTAACACGACTGTAATTAAGTCACCCACCCTTCTTGCTTTTACATCTTCAAATAAAAATAAATTGGAGGATGTGTCATAGATCGCACCATCTACAGTGGTTTTAGGCTCTGGCATCATTACTTCACTCGGTGCATACTCAGGGTTTTTTAGACTACCAACCGATGAACATCCCGATGTGATAACACCTAATATAATTATTACAAAAATATATTTCATATGATCAAATAATTATATTGTGTTATTTGCGAATTCAAGCATGCCACTAATAGTTTCTATTGCACGTGAATTAACTTCATATACTCGTTGCGTTTCAATCATATTAATCAATTCAGTAACAATATTTACATTAGAGGTTTCTAAAGAACCTTGGTCAATCTGTCCCAAACCATTTGTACCTGGAGTGCCCGCTTGTGGGCTTCCTGATGCTGCAGTTTCAAATAACAAGTTGCCACCACGTGCTTGCAAACCGGTTGGATTTACAAAATCAGCAAGTTGGATATTCCCAACGTTTGTCGGAGCCGCTGAACCACTTGTTTGTGCAGAGACTGTACCGTCTGCTCCAATTGTAATATTCACAACATTAGGTGGCATAGTGATCGAAGGTTGCAATACGTAACCACTAGAGTTTACAACCTGACCTGTTGAGTCTAATGTGAATGTTCCATCACGTGTATAACCAATGGTGCCATCGGGCTGTAGAATTTGAAAAAATCCATTTCCCTGAATGGCCATATCTAAAGAACCTTCAGTACGTGTCAAGTTACCCTGTGTAAATAACTTTTCGGTTGCGACCAACCGAACACCTGTACCCACTTGTAGACCCGTAGGAAATTGAGTGTCTTGAGAGGATTGCGCACCTGGCTGTCGAACTGTTTGATAAATTAAATCTTCGAAAACGGCTCGATCACTTTTAAAACCAGTTGTATTTGCATTAGCCAGGTTATTGGCAATCACTGCAATTCTAGTTTGCTGTGTATCTAAACCTGTTTTTGCATTCCATAGTGCTGTACTACTCATAGTATTTCCCTGAATTTTTTATTAATTTATTCTTAACAGCTGTGTTGTTGCAGAATCATTTTCTTCAATGGCCTGCATCATTTTCACATTCATTTCGAAGTTTCGTGTTAACTCAATCATGTCTAGTAATTCCGCAACAGTATTCACATTACTGGATTCAAGAACACCGGAAATAACAGTAACCGATGCATCCGCCTCAAGAGACACACCGGGTACCGCCCTTAACA
>CAZFEP010000116.1:0-2435 GCA_964517365.1 uncultured Thiotrichales bacterium
ACAGATGATAGTGATAGTGGTACAGATCCATCAAATGATAATCCCGGTGCACCGGGTAACGGTACAGGACCAAATCCTAATGACGACCCAACGCCGTTATTTCTCGCTATTGGTGATAATATAATTTTACTTTCCAAGCGGGCATCGCGAAATGAAGTATCGATTGGTGAAGTAGTTCAATACACACTTGAGTTACAAAACCAACAAGCAACAAACATTGTTGATGCAGATGTTATCGATAATATTCCAGGTGGTTTTCAGTTCGCATCGGGCTCTGGTTTATTAATACGTGCCGGTGCCGATAATGTAATTGATTCAGCTGATGATATTGCAGTTTCAATTGAACCTACTGGAGGAGACCCAATTACGTTCAACGATATTAGTCTTGCCGCGGGTGAAACTATATTAATTCGATATTTCTTACGAGTATCTTCAGGTGTTGTTGAAGGTGATTACACTAATACCGCTCAAACTTTTGGAGTAGCTGCAAATGCTATTAGTAACACGGCAAATGCTACAGTTCGTGTAGTTCAGGATCCTATACTTCAGAAAACCACTATTATTGGTAAAGTTTTCGCTGACCTCAATGAAGATGGTTGGCAAGACGAAGGTGAATTTGGTCTTCCTGGTGTACGTATTGCAACCGTAGAAGGTTTAATAATTGAAACAGACCAATTCGGCCGATATCACTTGGCAGATGTTGATGGTGGTCGATGGGAACGAGGCCGCAACTTTATTATGAAAGTTGATGCTGCTACATTGCCTGAAGGGTCTGAATTTACTACAGAAAACCCACGAGTCTTGCGAATTACTCAGTCATTAATGAGTAAATTTAATTTTGGTGTAAAACTTCCACCGCAACAACTGATGCAGAAAGTGGAAGAAATGTTAAATAGTAAAGAAGTAATTGAAGTGAAAACGCTTAGCAACATTGTTGAAGCCGTGCGCTTTAATTCTGGTAAATCTGATATACCTGATAGTTATGTAGATTCTTTGCAAAGAGTAGTTGATCTTTTATCTGACAAAGACGTTGTTAATGTAGAAGTGATAGGGCATACAGACACAGATGAACTATCAGAGAATGCGGCCGCAATATATGGAGATAATTACGGTTTATCTAACGCGCGTGCAAAGGAAGTAGCTAGAGAAATACAAAAATTACTTAATATTCCTGCAAACAAGTTAGAAACCAAAGGGTTTGGACCTGATAAACCCATTGCATCAAATGCTACTGAAGCAGGTAAGGCGCGTAACCGACGTGTCGAAGTACGTGAAACGCATGAAGATAAGGTCTATCAAGAGAAATCTAAATCACAAATAGTAAATCGACAAGTTTCTCTACCTAATGGTGGACAAATATGGGCGATTGAAGATCCGTCCAAGCAAGATCCACGTCTAGACATGTTGTTCCATGAGCCCATCGTAATAGATGAAGGCCAAGTTCAAGATGAAGTTAAATTTAGTATGTATAGTAATTACTTGGCATTTATTGATCGATGGCAAGTAGAAATATATCGAGAAAGCAATGTCGATATCGTAGAACCTATTGCCGTAATTAAGGGCAACGCTGATAATTTAAACAGCACACATCAATGGAATGCAAGCGAGTTGAGTGCGAGAGAAATGCGTGAGAACTCACTATGGTACGTGCTTCGCGTATTCGATAGTGAAGGCAGGCAAGACTCAACCTTAGCAAAGCGTTTAGCCATTACGTCTACTACTATTCCTGGTGTAGGTTCTCAGATAGAAGTTGACCATGACGCATTAGCGAGAAGTATCTATTCTCAATCCAGCCTAGATAAACAAACGATTCCAATGCGCGGGTCACGAGTAAGAGTAAATGGTCGAAATATTGAGTCAGGTAAAATACTTCATGTTAACAATGTTGTTGTACCGATAAGTGAAACGGGTAGTTTTGTACATGAACAACATCTACCGATAGGTGAGCATGCTCTTAGTATAAAGTTGTTAGATGAATCTCAAAACAATCAGAAGGTAGAACGTGAATTAACTGTAAAAGTAGATGGCAAGTATATGTTTCTTGTTGGTCTTGCAAATATAACAGCTGGTGAAAATAGCCTGGGCGGAAATATAGAAGCGCTAGGGGATGATGAACATTTTGATGAAGATGTGTGGGTGGATGGAAGACTAGCTTTCTATTTAAAAGGTAAGGTGAAGGGTAAATATTTAATTACTGCTCAATTAGATACTACTGAAGCTGAGCTTAACAATCTCCATGATCGTATTGATGATGAAGATCCTACTGCAATCTTTAGACAGCTAGACCCTGATCAATATTATTCTGTTTATGGTGATGATTCTACTACGATTGATGATACCGACAGCCAAGGAATGTTCTATTTGCGTGTTGACTGGGATAAGAGCACTGCACTATGGGGTAACTACAATACTGATTTAACCGGAACTGAATTTGC
>CAZFEP010000116.1:2535-6227 GCA_964517365.1 uncultured Thiotrichales bacterium
CGTATCATATTAACGCGCCCATTAACTCAAATAGATCTAGGTTCTGGTCCAAGCATCGTTAAAGATGCTCCACTTGAAGGTAATGATGTATTTCTTCTAGCAGATTATGAATATCGCCCCGACTCGTTTGAAGCAGATGATCTTACTGTAGGTGCACGTGGCAAAGCGTGGGTTAATGACTATATTGCGCTGGGTGGTACCTATGTAGATGAGGAACGTGACGGTGTAGATTATGAACTTAAAGGTGCAGATGTAACCTTGCGTGCAGGTAAAGGAACGTATCTGAGATTTGAGTATGCAGAAAGTGAAGCACAACAAGCTGCAAATAGTTTTGCTTCTGCAAATGGAGGCATTAGCTTTAATAGTTTCAACCAGCAAGTGCTGTTAGGAAATACAGATACCGATGGGGAAGCTGTTGGTATAGAAGGAAGAATTAATCTTGCAGAAATGACCAATAGCCAGGAAGGTTTCGTAATGGCATGGTACAAGGATCGTGACGAAGGTTTCTCATCTGTTGCGCGTTTGGATGATGGAATTGAAACTACTGATGTGGGCTTACATGCAGAGTGGCAAGCATCAAGTGCGTTACAACTTTCCACCAAAGTTACTAATCTAGACAAAGAAGATCTAAGAGATGAGTTAAATGCCAGTATTCAAGCAGATTATGGTCTAACAGATAAGTTATCTGTAGGCGCAGAAATCAATTATGAAGATATTGATGATAAAACCATTGCAGATCTTGATGGAGATGCAATATTAGGTGGACTCGCATTACGCTATAAAATAAGCGATCAAACTAATATCTATACAAGTGGGCAAGCAGTCCTAAGTGATAGTGGAGATTATGAAAGTAACGCGCTGGCTACCGTTGGCGTGAGCAAACAGGTTAATCATAAACTTGCACTTAAAGGTGAAGTAGCTACGGGTGACCGTGGTGATGCAGTGATTCTTGGGGGTGAATATGCCATTACACCTAATATGAATCTAAGTTTAAATGCCGGGTTTGGTAGTGGTGCTGCGACAAGTGTGGGCACCAATTACACCACATCTAATGGTCTAGAACTTTATGGTAGTTACGCAGTAGATCCTGATCGTACCGACGGTGGTAATAATATGTTTACCTTTGGTAGCCGAAGGCAATATCAAAATGGGCTTTCTATTTATAGTGAAAGTCAGTTTGGTGAAGGTGATCAAGAACAAAGTGCTGCCCGAACCTATGGATTGGATTATGACTTGACTGATCAATGGAGAATAAGTGCATCAATGCAAACTAATGACCTAGAGCGAGATGCAGGCGATGTTGATCGTCGAGCTGCTACCATAGGCGCTAGTTTTAAAGGTAATCAAGTTAGATTTGGATCTGTACTTGAATATCGTGAAGATAATGATCAATCACTCAATAGTGACAATACTCAATGGGTGACTTCAAACACCATTGAATGGCAAAAGAGCGATAGTTTAAAGCTGTTAGGGAAACTCGATCTCTCAACGACTCATAGTGATGCGAGTAAAAATGATGAAGGTAAATATGTAGAATTAGATTTAGGTTTTGCTTATCGTCCAGTTGGTAATGATCGTTGGAACATATTAGGTAAATATACTTTCTTGTACGATCTTGCTGTAACAGGACAAGATACAGCACAACCTGATGAGCGTAGTCATATATTTGCTATAGAAGCACTCTATGATCTTAACAATCAATGGGAACTAGGTGGAAAGCTTGCATATAAAGCAGGTGACACTAGGTTACAAAGAGGAAGTGGTCCATGGTTTGAAACAGGCGCCCATCTTGCCGTTGCAAGAGCGCGTTACCATGTGATTAAAAACTGGGATGCGCTTTTAGAATATCGATGGTTAGAAAGTGAAACTGAAGATGATGAAAAGCATGGTGCACTTGCTGCGCTTTACCGGCACGTTGGCCAACATATGAAGATTGGTGCTGGTTATAACTTCACTGATTTCAATGATGACTTAACTGACAATGATTATGATAGTGATGGCATCTTTATTGATGTAGTTGGTAAATATTAAAGTAAAATCATTAAACCCTTCGATTTTATATTGAAGGGTTTTCAAACTACTGTCATGTTTAAAGCTGTAAAAGTTAAATCGAGTTAGTTTGATACAAATAATTCATAATTAATCCCCATAATTAATCCCCATAATAAATCCCTCATATAAATTGTAGTTTATAGGCTTGTATGGCCATTTAAGTTATTTTTTATTATAGATATTAGTACGTTAGTCAAAATGAAATAGTCTTAACGGCAATACGTTTCATTATTTAAAATAATTGTTATAAACAGATAAAGTAAATTATCATGTAGTTCTGATAAGTGGACACATAATCCACATAAAATAATAAAAATAATCAGGACGGAGAGAAGATATGAGAGCGATTAAATTCGTTTCTCATTTGCTATTGGTATTTATTTTAGCTTTTGCTTCTACAAATACTTGGTCTTATAGCGAGACTAACGTAGCAGATAGGTTAACTGGAGAAAAATTGGAACAATCGTCAATTTTAATTGACGATGTTAGCTTGTGGCCAACGTCTGACGGAATATTAGTTGCCAATAATGATCTTATACCAAGTGCAGACATCTCGCTTAATGTATATCTAAATGCTCAACCATCAGTTAATGATCATGTAACAATAGTAGTTAGAGTTCGTAATCATGGGCCGGATGATGCAGTTATTTCAGCTGAAACCATAGTGCCAACTGGTTATCGAAATATTTATAAAATTGAAAGCGGTGGGGTTTTGCATGGAAATGTTGTTACATGGGAAGATCTTTCAATACATTCAGGTGAGGTACTGGATTTAACGTTTAGAGTTCAAGTTAATGAGCCTACAGGTTCAATAGATGAATATAAGCTTGCCGGACAAATTACAAAAAGTAATAAATCAGATCCTGATAGTAGTCCAAATAACGATGATGGGGATCAAAGCGAGGATGATGAAGACTTTGCTTCAATAACACCATTAAGTAATGTTGCAGATTTGTCACTACACAAAGATGTTGATATATCAAACCCCTTAATTGGAGAAACCGTAACCTTTACAATAAGAGTGAATGATGCAGGTCCTAGTGGCACGGATTATGCCTTAGAAGATATTATTCCATCTGGTTTCAGTAATATCTCGAATATAAATAGAGGTGGTGTTCTTACAGGAAATAAAATTAGATGGGGTGGGCAATGGATAGATGCTCATCAAACGCAAGAATTTACATTCACGGCTACAGTGGATGCGCCAGATTGCAATGCAGTAGATCAATATAAAAATATTGCTCAAATTACACATAATGATAGACCTGATCCTGATAGCACGCCGAACAACGATGATGGGGATCAAAGTGAAGATGACGAAGACTTTGCAATTGTTACACCTAATACCAATATCTGTGATCAAGTTGCAGATCTATCACTACATAAAAGTGTAAACAATCCCACCCCGAACATAGGCGACACCGTCACCTTCACACTAAACCTTGCCAACGCAGGACCGGATGCGGCGACCAATGTCGGGATTAGCGATGTTGTACCGGCGGGCTACACCAACATTGCCAACATCAGCAGTGCAGGCCAACTCAATGGCAACACCATCACCTGGACGTTTACCGATATTGGTGCGAACGACAGTTTAGCCGTCACGTTTACCGCAGACGTGTTAGCACCTACAGGTGCTG
>CAZFEP010000117.1:0-6108 GCA_964517365.1 uncultured Thiotrichales bacterium
GAGGGAGGGATTCGAACCCCCGGACGGTTTAACCCGTCAATGGTTTTCAAGACCATTATTGAAGTCAGTAGGAATGCCATAAAACCTAATATAACAATGTGTTAGTGCGCGTTCAAGTGTGGGGATTTGTGCTGTTTTGACTGCTCAGTGTCCCATAATTGTCCCATGAAATATAAGTATGGATTTGAGACATGAAAGCATTAAATACCCAACCAATAAGACCATGTTTCTAGTCTGAGGTTCTGGCTAAACTAGATCGCTCGTATTCCAGATTGCAAGCCTCCTTCATGCAAGACGGTCCACTTATAATTTTTACGCCTCGCTATATCACAGAGCTCGTGGGTTGAAAGATTCGCTAACTCCTTATTGGAATTAGGCCCAGAAACAATTTTTATAGTTATTTCTTCGTTTGGGATTTCAATCTCAATATATGGAATTACAAGGTGTTGTCTTGAAGAAATCCGCAACTTGCGGACATCCCATCCGGCCCTACTAACCAACCTAATTTCCTGCTCGTCAATGAACTCTGATGACTTTTGGCAAGCTGATAATTCTGCAAACCGAATTAAGAACTTAGAATCAAGGTTATTTGCCACATCTACTGCAGCACTAGCTTTTTTTCTACCTTCATCAATTGCTGAAATGAGCTCCTCTGAAAAAGTAGCCACGCCACTTATTTGATCTTTTTTTGAATAATCACAGTCATGAAGTTCCACGCCTGAAAAACTCTTAAATATTGAACGATCAAACCCGATACAGTAACCCCCATCTGGCGGAGCATACATCCTGTAAAGGCTCAAATTGTCATTACTACGGCAAAACGATGTTACATACGCATGCCGACGTCGACCAATGAACCACTCTATTGTTTCCCGATGAAATGGGTCCATTTTAGAAGCAAGTAATTCCAAATGCGATCTTGCGACTTGTCCTTCGCGAGCATCGTTCAAGAAATTTATATCTGTAGCCCATAACTTTCTTGTTTTGAGAATTTGGAGCAGCGCATGAGCACTTGTGTAATGGTAGATATAGTTTGATTGACTCATAATTCACATAGATGAAAATGCCACGGTGTAAATAGCGCAGTCACTCAACTAAACCCTTATACGGCAAATGCGCTCTTCGCTGAGCTGCCTTCAATGTATCAATTCTAGCTTGTAGCATTTCATTACGATTATATTCGTTGGTATAAAGCTCAACATAATCCTGCAATAGATCAACACATTGTCTCAAGTCTTGACGAGTTTCACCAAGTGACTCATCTGCCGCCTGTATGAGTTCTGGGTTAATAAGCTTCATTTAATGCTTCTCTGCCCCACTCATTTCAATCGTCCGCACTACTGCCAACAACGCCTCCATACCCAATACAAATATTTCTTTAGCTTCTTCATCTAGCGTATCGATGCTTACGAATTGCTCAAGCTTTTCTAACTCATGATCACCATGTGCTTTACGATAACTACCGACTTGTAAGGCAAGCATCTTGGCAACAGTTCCAACTTGGTCCGTTGTTAGGTTATCGAGTGCGTGTTCAGCACTGATTAAATGTTGTCTCCATTCATCATTCATTTTTTTCTCTTCCTCCATTCCCACGGTTTGATTCTCTCGCTCTCTGGCAATTTCCAAATCCCAGCATTGCTTTTCTGAGCTTCGGCCTCATAGTCATATAACCTATCGGTTGTTGCATACTTTGGGTATACGTACGCAAAGCCACCGCGCACCATCGCCCCATTCACCCATAGGTTGCCAAGATACACTTGACCAACAACCCGATCCCAGCGGTCAATATCTACTTGCTCAATTAAAACGATTGCTCCAGCGACTATATCTGCTAAAGCTTCTCTAGACTTTCTTCCAAATGGTTGATTACGCTCTGGTGCATCAATTTCTGCAAGACGGATTCTAAGCGGTTTGCCTTCGTAAAGGATATTAATTGAGTCGCCATCGGTAACCTTTATCACCTTACCTTCATAGGTTTGGGCTTTGCTAGTGTTAGTGCTTGCTACATATAGAACGGCTAGCAAAAGTATTAAGAACAATTTGAGAAATGATTTTCTTATCATGTGTTTCTAATTAATTTAGAAATGTCCGCTTTCGGCCAATAGCGGGCATTAACTTATCTTTGTACGCCATTCTGAAATAGGATCTCCATCATCAGATATCGAGTTATATGGATCAATATTTTGATGTGGATTTTCAATATTAAATGGTATCTCTAATTCATCTAGGAATAATATTCTTTCTTGAAAAACCAGCTCACCATCAATTGGGTAACATACCCAAGTTCTAATAAAGTTAGAATTTTCAGGCTCTGTAATCGAAGTTATAAATAAACTTGGTAGCCCTTGTTTTAATCTAGTTGAAGCTGACTTCCATTGTTCCTTGTATTGCTGCTGTGACCAAAAGCTTTGATCAGAATCAAAACTTTCAACAAAAGAATCTATTTGTATTTCGCCTTGATTGGAATTTATAAACCGGAATTGATACATATTTCTATGTCCGCTTTGGGTCGTTAGCAGTCATTTTGAACGTTTGTTTTGAAGTTTCCAACCAAGATTCCCCTTGTTTGAATTGAATTATGTCCGCTTTCGGCCATAAACGGACATTCGCATTTGCTAGTTACCTATTGCGATTCGCACCCATTTATCAGAAGTTCAGGAATCATTTCAGTCATACTATTTAAATAAGTATCCACTTGATTTTTAACTTGTGACCACTCTTCTGAAGTTATTTCTTTTAAATTTTTAGGTTTAAAAGAATGTCTTATATTGCTTGAACGTAAATCTTCAAACTTCCTAAAAGACTCACAAACTGCAGCATTTGTTGGTGTATCTAATATGTAGATATTGGTATCAAACGCTGCAACCGCCCAATAATTTTTTATATTTAAGAAACTACGTGTGAATAAACCTGATGAGTCGACAGTCCAAGATGTACACGGGCCTCCTGTGCATTCTAAATACGCAAGAACTTCTTGCTCTTTAGCAACTATAACTGCATCAAGATCAAATTGATTCTTTAGCTTTTCAAAGACAGATGATTTTGAACTATCAACAACCCACTCTCCGTTTTTATAAACTATAAGACCTCCTATATCATTATAAGAAACACCCTCATCTTCCAAGTTCATGACTGTATATAAATCATCTTTTGAAAGATATTTATATAAATTTTCTTCGATTGAAGGTTTGAGAACCCATTTTTCATTTTCATAGGATTTAGAAAAATTATTAAACACAGTTGTTCCAACATGTCTATGAGTAGGGTATGCCTCATCTTCTTCAACCAAAATTCCTATTTTACTACCGGGCGGCACCTTAAATTCAGCAACCTTTGGAATACCTAATGACGCACAACTAGTTAATAATGTTAAACCTACTAATAGAAAAATAATTTTTTGCATCGAAATATCCCCTTATAAAGTTAAATATTTATAAATACTAAGAAACTTAAAATGTCCGCTTTGGGTCGATAGCAGTCATTTTAATACAGTTAGGTAGTATATGCCTGGATATAGATGCAAGGTTCATACTACCGCATTGATTACTAAACCTGCTAAAGAAGCAAGTTTGAACTATCCCAAAACCCTATAAAAATTTGTACAAAATTAATAACAAATTCTAGGTTAAATACAATTGTTAATTAATAATTAATTTTAATTGAGTATTGCACAGGCAAGGCAGTGCTCTAGCTAAGGGAAACAACAGGTTAGGAAAGAGCGTGGGAGATTTGGCTGACTTTTGACGGAGTTAAGGTGGGTTGAGGTCGACCTTAGGTTGATCTAGGGGTGCACGGGGTATTTCGGATTCTCCCATATATATTATGACCTCTCGAATTTTTGTAATAAAAAATAGAAACAATATTTGAAATCAAAAAGGACCAAGGTTGAACCTAATTACAATATTTATAACAAAAAGATGAAATTTATAGGTCATAACATGAACAGACTTCAGCGTAGATAGGGTTATTTTTTTATCTTACGTGAGTTTTTACTATAGCCATGTCATGGTATACCTGAATTTGAATCGCTTAGAAACGATCTGAGGAAATTATAATTAGACATACGCATTAAATATTTATTTTTTTTGGAAAAATAATGGCCCCGCGAAAACGTAAAAAGCTCGGACGGAATGATCCATGCCATTGTGGCAGCGGCAAAAAATACAAAAAGTGTCATTTTCATAAAGATAAATTAGCGGGCCAACGCCCTCATAAGGACCCATCTATTAATCCAGAAGAAATTCAAAAATTAGTTCGAAGACATGCCGCAAAAGAAAAGTTACGAGAAAGTAGCCAGGGACATGGAAAACCAATTGTATCCACTGAATTTAAAGGATATAGAGTTACAGCTGTTGGCAATCAACTTTGTTATTCTCCAGCTGAACGCACTCAAACATTTGTAGATTTTCTTAATCAGTACATAAAAGGTGCAATAGGAGCAGACTGGGGAAACCGGGAAATCAAGAAACCTCTAGAAGAAAGAAATCCAATTCTTCAATGGTATGACTCACTATGCAAATTGCAAAAAAAGCATGCCGTAACACAGGGTCAGATATATGAAACGCCAATGACAGGTGTCGTATGGGCATATACATCATTAGCTTACAACCTTTACTTACTTCAACATAATGCTGAAGTACAACAGTTCTTAATAAAACGTCTAAAGCAAAAAAATAGTTTTTATGCTGCTTACTATGAAACATTTGTGGCGGCATGGTTCATATTATCTGGGTTTGAACTAACTCTGGAAAACGAACAAGATCCTACTACTAGTCACTGTGAATTTAGTGCCAAATCCCCAAAAGGTGAAATGTTTTCCATTGAAGCAAAGTCACGAGCACCTATGAAGCCACATTTTTCAATTGGCAATCAACTATACAAAGCTCTAAAAAAGAAGGCAGACTATAAAAGAATTATTTTTATTGATCTAAACATATCTTCGTCTACAGAATTTACAGGTGAAGAATTTGTACATGAGATAACAAGTCGGCTAAGGAATATCGAGCCAAAAATGACTATTGATGGCAATCCAGCGCCGCCTGCCTACGTAGTTGTTACCAATCAGCCATTTCATCTACACCTCGATCAAGAAGACATAAAAAAAGCTATGTTAGCTGATGGTTTTAAAATACCTGATTTTGGTTTCTTTGAATCAACTTCACTTATAGATGCTTATAAAGCAAGAGAAAAGCATTCAGAAGTTCACCGCATGCTCGATGCAATTGAGAATTATAAAATACCGAGTACGTTTGATGGAGAATTACCAGAATTTGCTTTTGGCAACACTGTCAGAACACTATTGATTGGTGAGACATATGACTTGGGTGATGGTAAACATGGTACATTAACTAGCGGCATAGTTTCGGAAAGCGAAAAGAAAGCTTATCTAACATATACAATAGATGGGAATACCAACTCTATTTATACTGCACCTCTCTCAGATGAAGAGATCAGTGCCTACAAGAGACATCCAGAAACTTTTTTTGGTGAAATACAACACGTTGGAAAAAATTGCAAAGACCCGCTTGAGTTATTCTACTTTATTTATAACTCATACAAAGAAGCACCACGCGAAACCATTCTTAAGTTTTTTAAAGATGCACCCGATATTGACGAACTAAATGGAAAATCTATTGATGAACTGCGACTCATATATGCAGAACGATGTGTGTACTCAATTATTGCGCAATCAGATAAAAACAATAAAGATGGGCCTAAATAAAATAATTTCAGACTTTAGTATAAATCAGCTTATACAATTTCTACAAACAATGCACAGTGATCACTTACATCCTCAATAAAACTTGTCCTCTCAGGTTCGTTCAATAAATTCCAACCAGTCACCTCTACCTCAAATGGACTAAACTCTTGCGCAGGATCAGTCCATAGCTCCACATCTAAATCACTACTCACAAGCACGTGGTCTAAGTTCCCCTTAAGTGAACCTCCAGCACTCCTATAAGTAAGTGAAGATGACTTGCTAAGTACGCGCATACCCTTCGCAAGTGCATCTGCTCGTAAATCATCAATCTCTGTCGCAGCTTTAAGTGTTTGCAATGTATTCGTTCTAGATCGACCCATGGTATTCAAGTCGCCCAAGGACACCAA
>CAZFEP010000118.1:0-3624 GCA_964517365.1 uncultured Thiotrichales bacterium
GTTCCCAACGATAATACTTTGGATGACAGGTAGCTAATTCACGACTCCAATCATACGCAAACCCCAAGCGCTTAAGCTGTTCTCGCATATAATCAATATTTTCATAGGTCCATTTTGCAGGTGGAACTTTATTCTTGATGGCAGCATTTTCTGCGGGCAGCCCAAAAGCATCCCAACCCATAGGCTGAAGTACATTTTTGCCTTGCATACGTTGGAAACGACTAATAACATCACCAATAGTATAATTGCGCACATGGCCCATATGCAGACGCCCACTCGGATAGGGAAACATCGCTAAGCAATAAAATTTTTCTTGGGTAGTGTCTTCAGTAGCTTTAAATGCCTGGGTATCGTTCCAGAGTTTTTGAACTGAACATTCAATTTCTTGTGGGTTATATGGGGTTTGCATGGAATACGAATTAGCTTTGTCAAAAGCTTGTTAGCATAGCAGCTAGACCAAGTTTGTCTCAATACAAATACTTAGGTGACGTTAATAAATAGACAGCTAATTAAAATCTAACGGCCATAATCATCATCAAATCGCTCAATATCGTCTTCACCCAAATACGTGCCAGATTGCACCTCTATAAGTTCAAGTGGTATTTTTCCTGGATTTTCTAAGCGATGCTTAGTACCTATAGGAATAAAAGTAGATTCATTTTCACTAAGTAAAAATTCTTTTTCCCCACAAGTAACACGTGCTGTCCCTTTTACAACAATCCAATGCTCTGCTCTATGGTGATGGCTTTGCAAAGATAGTTTTTGTAGTGGTGAGACGGTAATACGTTTAACCTGAAATCGATCCTCGATATCAATGGTTTCATAAGCCCCCCATGGACGATAAACTTTGGGGTGAACATCCACTTCATCACGATTTTCTTGCTTGAGCTTATCAACAATCTTTTTTACCTCTTGCGCTCTATCACGTGGAGCTACCAACACCGCATCTGATGTTTCAACGATTACATGATCATTCATTCCTACGGCGGCAACTAGCCGGTTACCTGCATGAATGAAGCAACCATTACAGTCTTCTTCAACCACATCTCCATACGAGGCATTATTATTTTTATCTCGCTCGAATGATTCCCATAATGCATTCCATGACCCAACATCACTCCATCCGCTTTTTAATGGCACCACCGCAGCGAGATTAGTTTTTTCCATCACCGCATAATCAACCGAGATACTCGGTGATTTAGAAAAACATTCTTCATCTAAACGGATAAAATCAAGATCTTTTTCACTATTCTCATAAGCTTGCTTACAAGCTTCATAAATATCGGGTTGGTGTTTTTTAATTTCTTGCAAATACAAATCTGCACGAAACAAAAACATGCCGCTATTCCAAAGGTAATTACCACTTTTTATATATGACTCTGCGGTTTTAAAATCCGGCTTTTCAACGAACTCGGATACTAAAAATGCATTTTCAGTTACGTGTGTTCGCTCATGCTTAATATACCCGTATCCTGTTTCTACGCGTGAAGGGACAACACCAAAAGTTACTAACTGATCACTTGCTGCATGATAAGCATGCTCAACCGCTAGAGAAAACAATGAGACATCACCAAGGATGTGGTCTGCAGGCAATACTAATAAACATGAATCTTTATCATTACTTAAAGCGTGAAATGCTGCAACAGCAATTGCAGGTGCAGTATTACGGCCCACGGGCTCTAATATAATATCCGATGAAAGTATATTTAATTGCCGTAATTGCTCTGCTGCCATGAAACGGTGTTCTTCGTTACAGATTGTGAGCACATCCCTAACACCCTTTAAGCCTGCTACGCGTTCAAGGGCAGATTGATATAAACTTTTATCCCCAGTAAGTGGTAGAAACTGCTTTGGATATAATTTTCTAGAGAGCGGCCATAACCTTGAGCCCGAACCACCAGATAATATTACAGGTACTAATGATGAAATTGTCATGGTTAAAAACTATTTAATTAATCGAAATCTACTGTTGCTTTGAAGTAAACCATCTAATTAAACAAATCACAAATAGATAACTACTAATTATTATTATAATAGTCCAATTCCCCCAACGCGAATAATAAGTAGATCCACTGTATGGATAAATTGTAGCGGTTACTACATCATCTTCAAACTGAACTGATTTATTTAAAATTTTACCCATAGGATCTATGACTGCAGAAATACCGGTATTGGTTGCACGCAATAGGTATCTACCTGTTTCCACAGCTCTTGAACGTGTTATCTCTAAATGCTGATGAGGTGCAAGGGAGTCTCCAAACCAGGCATCATTACTTACATTAACTAGAAATTTAGCTTCTGGCATCGCTTCTATCACCTCATTTCCGTACACCGCTTCATAACAAATTGAAGCCCCTACTGGATAACCTTTTAATCTCAGCAATGGTCGCCCTTCACCACTGGAAATATCTGCCATGGGTAGATCTATATATTTATCTAAAAAAGTCAACACTCCACGAAAAGGGAGATATTCACCAAAAGGAACTAAATGCTGTTTTCTGTAAAATCCAATTTCATTACCTAATGTCATTACAGAGTTATACACATAGCCATTCTTAGGATCAAAAGTGAAAACACCAATTAAGTAGTCAATATTATTTTCATAGGCTGTTTGACCTACTTCTTGTATAAAAGAATCTTTAACTAAAGAATAGTAAGTTGGGATTGCAGTCTCCGGCCATACAATAATATCTGCATCAAAATGTTTTTTACTCATCTCTAAGTACTTGTTCATAATAAACGGATGCTGACTTCTGTCCCATTTCATTTCTTGAGAGATATTTCCTTGAATTAGCGCAACATCCAGACTTTCATCATCAGCATGAGTCCATTCAATTTGGTTTACAAAAAATAAACTCAACACCATCACGGCTAATGAGATTGCTGCCAACGATTTCTGTTTATAATTTGCAAATAATAATATTGCAACCAAACATCCTGACAAAATAGCGATCCAGCTTGCGCCGTAGGAACCAAAAATAGGTAAAAGACCCTGTAATGGACCAGAATGATGAACATGCCCTACTAAGAGCCATGGAAAACCTGTAAAAATCCAGCCACGAACCCATTCGAAACTCACCCATAAACAAGCAAAACTAATTGCAGCAGGCAATTTAAAATGTTTATTTGCATGCAGATAAACAGTTATACCAGCTGCACACGCAGGAAATAATGCAAGTACAAGTATTAATAACCCTGCGAGCACAGCACTCAAGAACAACGGTGCATGCCCAAACTCATGGATACTATTGAATGTCCAAGGCACACCAAAACCAAAAAAGAATATGCCAAAAACAAATCCCAATAACGCAGAAGATCGAATAGTTTGATTTGCAATTGCAATATATAAGACTGCGGGGCAGAAAAATGTTAGCCACCAATATGAAAAAGGTGCATACGCACACACTAAAACACCGCCTGAAATAGCAGCCAGCAATGTTTTCATGTTTAGTGCCGACATCTTGGTGTGTACTGTAATGGATTGTTCTATAGACTATATAGCTTAAAGATTGTGAGAGACATTAAGTAAGTGCAGCCTGCGCTTATCTGCACGTAGAACTTCTACTTCGAAATTATCAAATTCAATTTTTTCACCCTTTTTAGGTAAATGACCAAATTTACTTA
>CAZFEP010000118.1:3724-6030 GCA_964517365.1 uncultured Thiotrichales bacterium
TTGGGGTCAGCGCCTTAATACCAAAATGACCTTTTGTATGTTCAAATATATATCGACCTTCTTCAACATCATGCTCGTCTGTTATTTCACCAACAATTTGTTCCAAAACATCCTCAATAGTTACTAACCCAGATATACTGCTATATTCATCTACAACAATAGCCATATGATTACGGCCATCCTTAAATTCACTTAATAGTGTATTCAAACGCTTTGATTCCGGTATTACTACTGCAGGGCGCAGCACATCATCTAAACTAAATTCTTCTTGTTTACCCTCAATAAAAAATCGCAATAAGTCTTTAGCTAGTAATATGCCTAACACCTCATCACGGCTATCACCAATCACAGGAAATCTCGAGTGTGCAGAGTCAATTATAATAGGCAACATTTCCTGGAGAGTCGCATCTTCTCGCACTACCACCATGTGAGATCGCGGTATCATAATATTTTTAACTTGAATTTTTGATACTTGAAATGCACCCTCTATCATCTCAAATGTATCTCTGCTTAAGACATTTTTACTCTCAGCATTTCTAAGCAAATAAATGATTTGCTCATGACTCTGTGGAACACCACTAAATAGCAACTTTAAAGATGCAAGCATACTTGGTTGCAAATTATTCTTTTCACTTTTAATTTTCATTAATATCTTATAAATATGGATTTTTGATATTTAAGTTTCTTAATATCTTAATCTCTAAATTCTCCATTTCATCAGCTGCATGATCATCCTCATGGTCGTAACCTTGTAAATGCAATATTCCATGAATTAATAAATGAGCCCAATGGTCACCCAATTCTTTGCCTTGCAATGTTGCTTCAGACTGAACAACAGATGCACATATTACGATATCTCCTAGAAAATTAATGCCCACTTCTGAAGGAATTTCTGCAGGAAATGACAATATATTAGTTGCTTTATTAATATTACGGTATTGTCTATTTAGAGCCTGAGCTTCCGGCTCATCAACCACCCTTAAACAAGCAGATGTCTGGATTGCTGATGGCACAGCATTAGCCCAATCTTTAAACTCTTTCTCATCTGGCACCCCTGTATTTTCTGAAACAATTTGCACATCTAAGTGAATTGCCATCTCTATATATAATTCTATTCTTTGGTATGTTTTGCGTAGGCTTTTACGATTCTCTTTACAAGAGGATGCCGCACTACATCTCGTGCTTGGAACTCACAAAAAGAAATTTCCTCTATTTCATTTAGCACACGCATTACATGCTTAAGTCCAGACTCTTTTGCATTAGGTAAATCAATTTGAGTCACATCACCCGTGACAACTGCCTTCGAACCAAAACCTATGCGCGTAAGAAACATTTTCATCTGTTCTACAGTTGTATTTTGGGCTTCATCCAAAATTATAAAGGCATCATTGAGCGTCCGCCCACGCATATAGGCTAGCGGAGCAATTTCTATTACATTTTTTTCAACCAGCTTACTGACTTTTTCAAACCCCATCATTTCATACAAAGCATCGTACATAGGCCTAAGGTATGGATCGATTTTTTGAGCTAAATCACCAGGCAAAAAACCCAGTCGCTCGCCCGCTTCTACTGCAGGCCTTACTAACACCAATTTGCGTATATTGTCTCGTTCTAACGCCTCTACCGCACAAGCTACTGCCAAGTAAGTTTTACCAGTGCCTGCAGGGCCAATACCGAACACTAAATCACGTTCTTCTATAGCACGTATGTATTTTTCTTGATTATCACCTCTTGGCTTTATGACACTTCTTTTTGTATGAACGCTAGCTCGATTAGGATTTTGCTTTAGCTCGGTGATGCTCGCTAGTTCAGACTCTTGTAGATAAAGATGTATATCAGATGATTCTAAAGTATTTTTTTTAGTAGCGTCATATAGCTCCTTAAGAACTTCTGCAGCAGCATTGACGACCTTTACTTCTCCGTTGATCGAGAAAGCATTTCCACGATTATTAATTTCCACACCTAACCTTTTCTCCATTAGGCTTAAGTGTTTATTTAATGGCCCACATAGATTAGCAAGTCTAGAATTTTCGGCAGGGTCGAGTACAACCTCTATAGAGTAGTTTTCAGCAGACAATTATCAGAAAACCTTTATTGAATTGTTTCAAGATACGTACCACGCAAGGAGTTTGAAAACACTTCTGAAATATTTAATCGTAAAAACTTACCTACCACATTATCTTTAATTTCGTCAGGCAATCCAAAGTTAACTACTCGATTATTTTCAGTCCTTCCTGCATATTCCTGGTCAGACTTTTTAGATAAGCCTTCAACCAGAACAATTTGGTCAGTACCCAGCATTTCTT
>CAZFEP010000119.1:0-5980 GCA_964517365.1 uncultured Thiotrichales bacterium
GCAAATTTATTTGCAGATGTGGTGCGTGATGCATTGGACCCAAGAATTGCTAAATCATAATTGTTAAATAAATATGTCTGAAAATATTTCTACTTTAGGTGATCAGAAAAAATCTTCTGCGTTGTTACGCATTGAGAACCTTAGTACTGTTTTTGAAACAGGAAGTCGCCAGGTCACAGTGGTAAATGATGTGAGTTTTGAGGTTAAAGAAGGTGAAACCTTTGCATTGGTAGGTGAGTCGGGTAGTGGTAAATCTATCACTGCTCTTTCTACAATTCGTTTACTTCCAGAAGCAGCACGCGTTACAACAGGTTCGGTGTTCTTTGGTAATCAGGATTTATTGTCACTTCCTGAGCGTGAAATGCGTAATATCCGTGGAAGTGGTATTTCAATGATCTTTCAGGAACCGATGACGTCGCTTAATCCAGTGGTTAAAGTAGGTAAGCAGATTGCCGAGGTTCTTGTCCGTCATAAAGGTATGAGTAAAGTGCAAGCAAGGCAACGAGCATTAGATTTGCTGGATGCCGTGAATATCAAGAACCCTGCTCATACTATAGATACATATGCACATGAACTCTCGGGTGGTATGAAGCAACGAGTGATGATTGCAATTGCTTTAGCTTGTGAGCCAAAGTTATTAATTGCGGATGAACCTACAACAGCTTTGGATGTAACCATTCAGGCACGTGTTTTAGATTTAATTAATGAATTACAGCAGAAATTCAAAATGGCAATTTTGTTTATTACTCATGATCTGGGAGTCGTAAAGCAAGTGGCTGATCATGTTGCGGTGATGAAGCAAGGCAAGATTGTCGAGCAGTCTAGTAATGAAGTGTTTTTCTCTAAGCCTCAGCATGATTATAGTTGGGATTTGTTTGCAGCATTACCGGCGATGAATAAACGCGGTAAGCCATTGTTGGCTGTGAATGAGATAGAAACAGTGGTTGATCAGCAGGTTACAGATGAAGACACGTTAAAAGTGACTGACTTGAAAGTGCATTTTCCGATTAAAAAAGGAATATTTAAACGCACAGTAGGTCATGTAAAAGCAGTTGATGGGGTTTCACTTGAAATACCGCCAGGTAAAACGGTTGCGTTAGTAGGAGAGTCAGGAAGTGGTAAGACCACTGTTGGGAAGGGTATTTTACGCTTGGTTCAGCCTACGTCGGGTGAAGTGTCATACTTGGGTCTACCCATCCATGAGATTGGTAAGCAACAATTGTTGGAACAACGAACTAATTTGCAAATAGTATTTCAAGATCCATATTCTTCAATGAATCCCCGTATGTTGGTTGGTGAAATTATTGAAGAAGGTATGAAAGCGCTTAATGTCTTAAAAGATAGCGATGCACGAAAAGCACGTGTATTAGAGCTTTTGGAACAAGTCGGTTTATCTCAAGATGCACATTTAAGATATCCGCATGAATTTTCGGGAGGACAACGTCAGCGAATTTGTATCGCAAGAGCGTTAGCCGTAAACCCCAAGATTATAATTTGTGACGAGCCAACCAGTGCGTTGGATGTCTCGGTGCAAGCACAGATCCTGGATTTGCTAAATGAGTTACAAGCTCGCTTGGGGATTAGTTATTTGTTCATTACCCACAATATGTCTGTAGTGGCCTACTTTGCTGATCGTGTGGCGGTAATGTATCAAGGTAAAATAGTAGAAGAGGGTGAAGTGGAGCAAGTACTCACGGCTCCTCAACATGAATATACTAAGAAATTACTGGCTGCGGTGCCAAAATTGGTGCCACCTAAACGAAAGGATGTTGCTTGATAAGTGCAGTCTCACTCGACGAAGAATTCTAGTTTAATACCTGCGACATCAATTATATCGTGATCTTCAATGGGTTCTGCTTTCGCAGCAATTACTTCACCATTTAGTTTAGATGGCGTGTCTGAATTGCCGTCAATATGCATGATAAAGTAACCTGTATTTCGTTTAGTTATGCCGACAACTGCAACATCAGGTTTGCCAACGGTTGTTAAGGATTTGTCCAAGGCTATTTCTTTGCCACTATTTTTACCATTTAAAATTTGAATGCGGCCGATATTGGACGCTGGAGGTTGGGAATTGATTTCTAAATCATTCTCATCGTTTTTGGCTTCGATATTTTGTCGACGTTCTTGACTGCGGCGTTCTTCATGAGGAATGTCTTCTTGTCTACGCTCTGCCATACGTCGTTCTTTTTCAATCGACATTAACTTTTCAATTTTTTCACCTCTAATTTCAGTATCAAATTTAGGGGCTTCACTTTCCTCAGCATCATTATCGTCATCGCTTGATTCTGTGGCTTCACAAATCTCATCTTCAAGATCGTTTATTTGGTTTTCTAATGATTGTATGTCTTGTTCTTCTTCAGACGCATTTTCTGTTGCATTTTTTCTGTCAGAGGTAGCGGTTAAGATCAAGGTTTTTTCAAACTCACTATTCGCCGAGCTCGATGCCAAATGATTTACATATTTTATGCGGTGATTGCCAATGTCGATGATATCGCCATCTTTTAGTGCATGCTTTTTAACTATTTTTGAATTTACGAAGGTACCGTTGGTGCTGTTTAGGTCCTCTAGAAAGCAATCATCCAGTACGAAGTTAATTTGTGAGTGATAGCCGCTGATGGCTAAGTTATCTAAGCAAAGGTCATTATCGGTGCGTCGTCCAATAGTGATGACTTCCTTCTCGATAGGTACCTCATCGACAACTTTTTCATCCAGACTGATAATTAATTTTGCTGTACTCATAATTCATGTTCTATTTTGATAGTAACTTACCGAATTTTGACTTCCAATTCTTTTTGCCAGGGAATTCTTTGTTTGGTTGTGCTAACAAAACAGAAACATTGTCACGACCACCATTATCATTTGCGATAGCAATAAGTTTATCCGCTAGCTGATCTAGATTGTCTCTAAAGGCTGTAACGGTTGCATGAATTTCCTGATCATCGACCATGTCTGTCAGACCATCGGAGCAAAGAAGATAGATATCGCCAGGCATTGCGAGGTCTTCTTTTATATCGACAGCAATGCTGCCTTCAATACCCAGTGCACGTGTTACTAAGTTTTTATTTAAAGAGGTATTAGCTTCTTCTTGCGTATAGAAACCACGATCTACAAGTTCTTGTAATAACGTGTGATCCACTGTGATTTGTTGAAGTTTGCCATCACGATAGCGATACATTCTTGAGTCGCCAACATGTGCAATGGTAATTTGATTGTCATAGAAAATACCCATTACAAGCGTGGTTCCCATGCCGCGATATTGAACCTCGTTGCTGCTCATAGAAAAAATGGCTTCGTTGGCTTTTACGACAGAATTTCTAGCGGCTAAACTTTCCCTTGTGTAGCCAGTTTTTTCATCAATTTCTCCAGGCACTAGATCCGGTATATAAGAACGTAACTCCTCAAGGATGGTGTTTACTGCAACTTCACTTGCAACTTCACCACTCTTGTAGCCACCCATACCATCTGCGAGTACAACTAAACCTATTTCCTGATCTTCACCAATCTTGTCTTCGTTGTTGGTGCGCACAAGCCCGACATTTGAGCGGCCCGCGATGTCTAGTATGCCTTTTAGGTTCATAAGCTATCTAACATCATTTCGCATTCGCGTAGTTTGTTAGCCATACTTGCTGCAGACTGAAAGCGTTTGTCTGGTTCTTTTTCAAGCGCTTTGTTTACTGCCCAAGCTATGCATGATGGAGTGCCTGGATTAATTTCTGAAATATCTTTATGTTGTTCTTGTGTGATTGATCGCATTAGTTCGGCCATCGTTTTAGGTCTAAATGGCGGTGAGCCGGTTAACAGATGGTATAGGGTTACGCCCAATGAATATAGGTCTGAACGTGCATCTAATCTTTCGCCTGCAAGTTGTTCTGGTGACATATATAAAGGGGTGCCTAAAATTGATCCAGCGCGAGTTCTTGTAGAATCTGGGATTCTCGCAATACCAAAGTCTGTAAGCTTAACGTAATCATCGCCTTGGTTATAGATGATATTCGCAGGTTTTATATCTCTGTGGATAAGATCCTGTTTATGTGAGTATGCTAATGCATCAGCACACTGTGCGATGATTTTTAATACGGTCTTGGGGTGCAAAAGGCGGTCTGCCCGAGCATAACTTCGCAAGTTAACACCATCTACATATTCCATTGCAATATAAGCACAACCATCTGTTTCACCGCTATCGAGGATTTTAACAATATTTGGATGGTGTAAATTGCCAGCAGTCTCAATTTCTCTATGAAAGCGAAATTTATATTCTGCCAGCTGATTGGCTTCGAGTTCTGATGATAAATTGAGCACTTTTATGGCTACAATTTTATCAGTGACGATGTCTTTGCCTTTGAAAACGGCGCCTGTAGTGCCTTGCCCAAGTATATCCTTGATTTTGTAACGACTTCCATAGAGCTTTGGATAATCGCTTAATTCTTCTCCTAAAATAATTTCTTCTTCTGGTTCGGCATCAGGCGCCAAAATAATGGTCTTTCCAGATGCAACAGCTCTTTCAATGATGGTGGAGGGTTTGTTTAGTAAATCTTCATGACTCTCTTCAAGTAAGTGCTCAGGCGAAGTTTCTTTTATTAATGAAATGGGTGAGGTTTCAGGCTCGTTTTCATCTAGCGTTTGGTTGTTCTGGTTTTTGATAGACGAAACTTTTGGAATAACAGGTTCACTACTAAAAGATGCTATGCGATCTTGGACATCTTTGAAGTTAGGTTCAAAGCTGGAGATGTACCCGAACGCATTTTTAGCATTTTCTGGTTCACCTTTGATTTGAAAATCAATTGCTAAGTTGTAAAGTAGATTAGCGGTATCATGATTATGTGGGCATAGTTTAAAATTTTCGAGTGCTAAATTTAATTGCCCTAGCCCTTGATGTTTTAATCCTGCATTGCGGTTGTTGTCCCGCACCTCTAGTTGGTTAGAGGTCTCTATTTTTTTTACTTGTTGTTTGTCTTCATGAATATTGCTGCTGGGTGGCACCATGAATGCCCAAGTGAGTGAGACAAATGATATTAATGTAATAACTGTAACTTGCGTAACCAGTATTGATGGTTGCATTGCCCACAGTAATGCTGCCAAAATAACTGACACTAATAGGCTTAATGTAAACCACTTAGTATTTACTTTATTTTCTTTAAGCATAGTATGTGTCGATGCTTAATTAAGTCTAACTAGACTCATGCACACTTCCATTTGTCTCTTGTTAACTGTTGTATTTTCGAAGATTTATATTCGACTTGTGCAAGTCAATCAGTGTCGTGATGGCCCGTTGTTTTTATACTCAGGGAAAGCACATTAAAGTCTTGATTTCCATAGCAACTATGTTGGTAATTCAATGCTTTGGAGCATACTACAGACCCCCCTAACACGACTATAAGCGGCACTGTAGCGTACGACGAATACTCACTTTTTAGAGACGTAAGTCATTAAAATCAATGAATTATGTGATCTGCCTTGAATTTTAAAGGCAATATAGGGTTTTTGGTGAAGGGATCGGGGTGAAGTAATTCTGGTCTACTAGGCTTAACCGGCCTACATGGTCTACCAGGTCTATCTAGTCAACTAGGATGGTTTCACCTGGCTGGAGGGGTTGGTCTGCACTGCGGCCATTAATTTCAAATAATCTTTTGACCGTTGTGTTGTTGCGATTCGCAATTTTCCAATAACTATCACCCATTGCAACGACATACATATAGGGTGAAGCAATTATCTCATCATAATTATTTTCCACGCGAGTAGATGTTTTAGATTTTTTGTGGGTGTGCTTGTAATCTGTTGTTGCTTGTAGAGGAACCGTTAAAGTGCGTCCTGCAATAATTTTATTATTATGTAGATTGTTTGATTCCCGCAAAGCGTTGATCGTAATTCCATATCGTTGCGCAATGCCACCTAGTGATTCTCCACGACTAATTCTATGTTTTGCCCACTTGGGTTGAGGCGCTTCTTCCATATTTTCAATTGCAAGGGCTAGAAATTT
>CAZFEP010000120.1:0-3088 GCA_964517365.1 uncultured Thiotrichales bacterium
AAAATCTAACTATTAGTGAATAAATAATGAGTGAAGTAACTGTAAAACAACTAGCAGATGTAGTTAAAACGCCTGTAGAGAAGTTGCTAGTTCAGCTTTCAGAAGCAGGTTTGGAGTTTGATGCTGCAGACCAGGTCGTTTCTGACGAGCAAAAAATGCAATTACTTGATCATTTGCGTAATAGTCGTAGTAACGAAGTAGAAGAAGCAACGGGTGAAGGTAAAAAAATCACTCTACGAAGAAAGAGTACTTCTACATTAAAAGTGGGTGGTTCTACAGGTAGAAATCCTACTAATGCTAGTACAGTTAATGTTGAGGTGCGAAAGAAGCGCACTTACGTTAAACGGAGTGTAGTGTTGGAGGAGGCTGCAAAAGAAGAGCAGCAACGTGCAGATGAGCAAGCTGCTAAAGAAGCGGAAATTGCTGCAAATATAGAAAAAGTGGCTGCAGAAAAAGCAGCTGCAGAAAAAGCACAGCAAGAAGAACTGGATAAACAAAAAGCTACCGAGCAACAAGAAGAAGTTGTTAAGGAAGTTGAAAAGCAAGAAATACCATCCGCACCAATCGGTATACGTGTAGTCACTCCAGCGCCTGAAACCCCGGAAGTTGAAGACAAAAAACCTGCTGCAAAGAAATCTAAAAGGCGTCAAGAACTGCATGTAGCTAGTGATAAACGAGGCAAGCGTAAAGCAAAACCCAAGCATAGACGTCCAGGGAAAGTAGCACAGAGCGATAAGCATCAATTCGAAAAGCCGAGTGAGCCTGTAAAGCGTGACATTTTAATACCCGAAAGTATTTCGGTTGCCGATCTCGCTAAAATGATGGCTGTGAAAGCAGCAGAAGTGATTGGTGCAATGATGAAGATGGGAGTGATGGCTACGATCAATCAGATTCTTGATCAAGATACTGCCATCTTAGTAGTAGAAGAAATGGGCCATGAAGCAAAACCTGCCGAAGCAACTAGTGTTGAAGACACTTTACTTCAAGTTGAATACGATGAGTCAAAAGCCATTGTACGAAATCCTGTGGTAACGGTTATGGGTCATGTTGATCATGGTAAAACCTCATTGCTCGATTATATTCGCACCACCAAAGTGGCTTCAGGTGAAGCGGGTGGAATTACTCAACATATAGGTGCGTACAGTGTAACCACTGATAAAGGCACCATAACTTTCCTGGATACACCTGGACACGCCGCCTTCACTTCAATGCGTGCACGAGGAGCAAAAGCAACTGATATTGTTATTTTAGTCGCGGCAGCAGATGACGGTGTTATGCCACAAACAAAAGAAGCAGTAGAGCATTCACGTGCAGCTAATGTGCCGATGATTGTTGCGGTTAATAAAACCGATAAGCAAGATGCAGATCCAGAAAAAGTTCGTAACGAGTTATCGGCATTAGAAGTGCTGCCTGAAGAGTGGGGTGGCGATACAATTTTTATTAATGTTTCTGCCTTAACCGGTGCGGGTGTAGATGAGCTTTTAGAAGCCGTTTCTTTGCAAGCTGAAATTCTAGAATTAAAAGCTGTAGATCATGGTCCTGCATCAGGTGTGGTGATTGAATCTACATTAGATAAAGGGCGTGGTCCGGTGGTGACGGTATTAGTGCAACAAGGCATGTTATCGAAAGGTGATATGTTGCTAACCGGTGAAGAGTATGGTCGCGTGCGTGCAATGTTTGATGAAAATGGTAATGAAATAGAAAAGGCTGGCCCATCAACACCGGTTGAGGTGTTGGGTTTATCAGGTGCGGCTAGTGCCGGTGAAGAAGCAATTGTTGTAGCGAATGAGCGCAAAGTGCGTGAGATTGTTGATATTCGTAAAAGTAAATCTAGAGATACACGATTTGCAGCACAACAAGCATCTAAATTAGAAGATGTGTTTAGTGAGTTAGGTTCCGGTGCAGCTGAAACAGTTACGGTATTAATTAAAGCAGATGTTCAGGGTAGTGCTGAAGCACTAAAAGATTCACTTGAAAAACTTTCTACCGACGAAGTCAAAGTAAAAATTGTAATGTCTGCAGTAGGTGGAATTAATGAATCAGACGTAAGCCTTGCGGAAGCGGCTAAAGCTGTAATGATTGGTTTTAATGTGCGTGCAGATAATGCAGCGAAGCGAGCAGCAGTAGATGTTGGGGTTGAGATTCGTTATTACAGTATTATCTATGAAGCGATTGATGATGTGAAAGCGGCTATGAGTGGTTTGCTTTCGCCCGAAGTTCGTGAAGAGATCATTGGTCTTGCCGAAGTTAAAGATGTATTCAGATCATCGAAGATGGGTGCAGTGGCAGGTACTCAAGTTGTCGAAGGTATGATTAAACGTGGCAGACCTATTCGTGTGCTACGAGATAATGTAGTGATATACGAGGGTGAACTGGAATCACTGCGCCGACATAAAGATGATGTAAACGAAGTTAAGTCAGGAACAGAGTGCGGTATCGCGGTTAAAAACTATAACGATGTTCAGCCTGGTGATCAGATAGAAGTATATGAACGCACAGAAATTAAGCGATCAATATAAGACTTTTTTATAAGATTTTTTGTATTTAATTTCATTCAATTTAATTCAAGGCCACTGCTTAATTTAAGTAATAGCAGCTATCACAATGCAACAAGAATCATCAAGGCCACTAAGGGTGGGTGAGCAACTGCGTCGTGAACTCACAGTTATGTTGCGTAATGAAGTAAAAGATCCTCGTGTATCAGAAGTTATTATTTATGATGTTGTGGTAAGTAAAGACCTTGGCACAGCAAAAGTATATTTTAGTCCTATGGATATACAACAAGATGCCACTGAAATCATGGCAGGCCTTCAGAGTGCGAGCGGGTATTTACGTACACAGTTAAGCAAAATATTAAGCCTGCGTAAGGTTCCAGAATTACGATTCATCGTAGACGACACTGAAGTAAAAGGTGACCGTATCGAACAACTTATCCAAGAAAGTCTTAATAAGCATTAATTTATTCTTGCGAATTAACTCTAGTCGAAATAATCCTAGGTTAACCCTAGGTGAGTGTGTGGATATACGTGGTGGGTAGAAAAAATAAAGGCCGAGCGCTAAACGGTTTATTGCTTTTCGATAAACCAAC
>CAZFEP010000120.1:3188-5965 GCA_964517365.1 uncultured Thiotrichales bacterium
CATGCTGCAACATTGACAGGTAATATTGAACAAGTCCCACCTATGTATTCTGCTTTAAAGCATCAAGGTTCTCGCTTATATGAATTGGCTAGAAAAGGAATAGAAGTAGAACGTCCACCTCGCAAAGTTAAAATCCATTCATTTGAATTCATCAAACAACAACAAGAATACGTAACCATGCATGTGCATTGTTCTAAAGGTACCTATGTTCGTACCTTGGTAGAAGATCTTGGTAATTTGCTAGAATGCGGCGCACATGTAGTGGGTCTTCGCCGTGTTTCAGTGGGGCCCTTTATCAATCAGAAAATGTATAGCGTGAATGAACTTGAACCGCTTGCTGATCAAGGTTTTTCTCATTTAGATCAGGTTCTGCTACCCACAGACCAGGCATTGTTAGGCTGGCCGGCGGTTACCATTGCTGACCATCAAATGACGGATATGAGAAATGGTCATGCACTTGCCTTGCCAAATTTACCGGCAAAAGGTGTGGTGAGGATTTACGACAATAATCAGGAGTTTTACGGAATAGGCACGGTTCGAGAGGATGGGCGTATGACACCAAAACCACTTAATTAATGAATTTATTGGTAATTGGATACCTCTTTAAGGTTAGGCTAAATAAACTGGGTACACCAAGATATTTTCCTTGTCCATAAGGGCCTACGTGGTAGAATCGCGCATTCACTAAAAAGCAGAAATGTAGACCATCAGGCGTAAGGCCAATAAAATTAGGCAAGAATAAGATGACCATCACAGCACAAGACAAGTCAGAAATCGTAAAGAAATATCAACGAGAAGGTACTGATACCGGCTCACCCGAAGTGCAAGTGGCACTCCTTTCAGCACGCATCACACATTTGAGTGATCATTTCAGTAAGCACAAGAAAGACCATCACTCGCGTCATGGCCTATTAAAAATGGTAAATCAACGTCGAAAACTTCTCGACTACTTACGCACAAAAGATCAAAAAAGATATCAAGACTTAATCGGTTCTCTTGGTTTAAGACGCTAATTACAAGTGCTCTCGTCTAGTGCTCTCGTAAGAAAAGAGGGAGTTCAATGTCCGTATCTTTCGCAGATTCATTAACAACATATATTTATTCTCATTGGCAAGTATAGGATGTCATGTGAACAAATATATTTCATATAGTTTGTAACCTTAACAGTAAATAAAATATTGGAAATTATCAGTGAGCAAAATAACTAAGACATTTAAGTACGGCGACCATGATGTAACACTTGAGACAGGCGAAATTGCAAGACAAGCCTCAGGAGCAGTGATGGTTGATATGGGCGGCACTACCGTAATGGTAACGGTAGTAGGTAAAAAAGATGCTGACCCAAGTCGCGACTTTTTCCCACTTACTGTTAATTACCAAGAAAAAACCTACGCAGCAGGTAAGATTCCTGGTGGATTCTTTAAGAGAGAAGGTCGACCTAGTGAGAAAGAAACACTCACTTGTCGTTTAATTGATCGTCCTATTCGCCCATTGTTTCCAAACGGTTTCATGAATGAAGTTCAAGTCATCGCAAACGTAGTTTCAATGAATACAGATGTAAACCCTGATATTCCTGCAATGATTGGAACATCAGCAGCATTAGCCATTTCTGGAATTCCTTTTAGTGGACCCATTGGCGCAGCTCGCGTGGCTTATGTTGATAATGGTTATGTGTTAAACCCTAATTACTCACAGCTAGATAATTCCAAACTAGATTTAGTCGTTGCTGGAACAGAAAGTGCAGTACTCATGGTTGAGTCTGAAGCCCAAATTCTTTCAGAAGAAGTGATGTTAGGCGCAGTAATGTTTGGTCATGAAAGTTTGCAAACAGCAATAACAGCAATCAAAGAATTCGCTGCAGAAGTGAATACTCCAGTTTGGGATTGGCAAGCAGCGGTAGCAGATGAGTCTCTTGCTACTAAAGTTAATCAAGCATGTGCTGCACAACTAGGCGAGGCTTATAGCATTGCTGAAAAAATGACGCGCCAAGACAAAGTAGGTGAAGCGCGTGATGCAGTTGTAGCGTCATTAGCAGATGAAGAAAATGGGCCAAGTGAAGCAGATGTATTAGCAGCCTTTAAAAAAGAAGAAAAGAAAATTGTACGCGGCCGAATTATTTCGGGTGAGAAACGTATAGATGGTCGTGATCAAAATACAGTGCGTCCAATAACAGTTCGTACAGGTGTATTGCCACGCACTCACGGAAGTGCATTGTTTACGCGTGGTGAAACGCAAGCCATTGTAGTTACGACACTTGGAACCGGTCGTGATGCACAAATTATTGATGCGATTGAAGGTGAATATAAAGATATGTTCATGTTGCATTATAACTTCCCTCCGTTTTGTGTCGGTGAAACCGGTTTTGTGGGTTCACCTAAACGTCGCGAAATCGGTCACGGCAAGCTAGCTAAGCGTGGTATTCAAGCGGTAATCCCTGATGAAGAAGAATTTCCATATGTGTTGCGCGTAGTGTCAGAAATAACAGAATCTAATGGTTCAAGTTCTATGGCCAGTGTATGTGGAACCAGCTTGTCCATGATGGATGCCGGTGTACCACTTAAAGCTCCTGTTGCAGGTATCGCAATGGGCTTAATTAAAGAAGGCGATGATTTTGCAGTATTAAGCGACATTTTGGGTGATGAAGATCATCTTGGTGATATGGATTTTAAAGTGGCTGGAACTACAGAAGGTATTACCGCTTTACAAATGGATATCAAGATTGAAGGCATTACCAAAGAGATTATGGATAAAGCCCTCAGTCAAGCTAAAGAAGGTCG
>CAZFEP010000121.1:0-5883 GCA_964517365.1 uncultured Thiotrichales bacterium
GCACTGTGCTGGTCATCTCTTCCATACTGGATGAGGTTTCTTCTAAACTTGCAGCTTGTTGCTCGGTACGCTGGCTAAGGTTTTCATTACCTTCTGATATTTCTTTAGCTCCAGTCCCCACCACACTACTGACTTCTTTAATTCGATTAACTCTACTAATCAAGTTTTCACAATATTGGTTTACGGCTTGCTGTAACGATGAAAAAGCACCAGAAAACTCACCTTGCACACGTTGCATAAGATCACCATCTGCCAACCCCAACATGACTTTACTCACTTCTTTTAGCGCACGTTCTGATTCATTTTGTAAATTTTTCTGCTCAGTCACATCTATTGCAAATTTTACTACTTTGCTAGGTTTTCCGTTGTAATCTGATATTGGATTATATGAGCCTTGTATCCATACCTGCTTACCACCCTTACCGATGCGTAAATACTCACCTGTTTGGAACTCGCCTTTATTTAGATTTTCCCAAAACTGTCGATATTCATCACTTTTTGCATACTGAGGCTCTGCAAACATCGAATGATGCTTGCCTTTGACTTCATCTAAACTATACCCCAAGGCATTCAAGAAATTTGCATTGGCAAAAAGAATTGAACCATCCATATTAAATTCAATTACCGCTTGAGATTTACTTATTGCTTCAAGCTGACTAGAATAATTTGTATTTTTTATTACTTGTTCAGTGATATCACTTGCGTACTTAACTATTTTAAAAGAATTTCCATCCTCATCAAATATCGGGTTGTAAGATGCATTAATCCATACTTCTTTACCGCCTTTTCCTAAACGCAGAAAAGATTCAGATTTATATTCACCTTTACTAAGATCTTCCCAAAACTGACGGTATTTAGCACTTGCTGCATACTCCGGTTGAGCAAACATAGAATGATGTTTACCTTCCACTTCTTCTGCACGATAGCCCATAACATTTAAAAAATTATCATTTGCTTTTAAAATAGTTCCATCTAATTCAAATTCAATAACGGCTTGAGAACGACGAATCGCTTTAACTTGACCTTTATAATCAATAAATGAATTATGATCACCATTTGTATTTTCACTTTCTGATTTTTTAAACATATTTAATACATTCATCTTTTAAACCTTAGCTATTACATTCAATACTTATCAATTAATTTTATAAAATTTACTATCTAAAATTCCTGCCATTCTTGATCATCAAACTCATTGCCAACTGCTTGGTCCATGCTCACTGCAGAACTCGCATTAGAATTAACTTCTGACTCGTCAGCTATAGAACTTATCTCTGAAGATGGTGCTTCAGGTACTATAGGTGCATCACTCCAAGGCCGGTCTTTTGAACGCCTTTCTACTCGGACCTCGTCTTGAGTCTCTTTGGGTTGCGCTATATTGTTGGCAGCGTCATCATCAACCGTAAAGAATCCTATTTGCTTAGTGAGTACAACCGCTTCTTGATTCATGGATTGACTGGCAGCAGCAGCCTGCTCTACTAATGCAGCATTTTGTTGTGTATTTTCATCCATTTGTAGAACCGCTTTGTTTACCTCATCAATGCCACTTGCTTGCTCTTGGCTTGATGCTGAGATCTCGGCGATAATGTCGGTTACCTTTTTCACGCTATTTACAATTTCATCCAGGGTTTCTCCAGACTTATTGACCAATTTTGATCCTTCTCCAACCTTTGACACACTATCTTCGATTAATTCTTTAATTTCTTTTGCAGCCGTTGCACTACGTCCTGCCAAGTTACGCACTTCACTAGCAACTACGGCAAAACCACGGCCTTGCTCACCCGCACGAGCCGCTTCTACTGAGGCGTTCAACGCTAATAAATTTGTTTGGAAAGCAATTTCATCAATCACGCTAATAATATCGGCGATCTTTTTACTTGATGTATTGATTTCATTCATGGCATCAATAGCAGTTGTGACTACTTTGCCACCATTTTCGGCTTGTTCACGTGCATTTAAGGCCAGTTGATTGGCTTGCTGTGCATTGTCTGCATTTTGTTGCACTGTGCTGGTCATCTCTTCCATACTGGATGAGGTTTCTTCTAAACTTGCAGCCTGCTCTTCTGTACGTTGGCTTAAATTGTTATTGCCTTGTGAGATTTCTTTAGCAGCGGTACCTACCGTGTCCGAAGAACTCTTTATATTGATCACCACTTCTTTTAATTTATCAATTACCGTATTCGTATCATTTTTAAGCTGTTCATAAACACCTTGATAATCTTCATTAATGGTTTCATTTAAATTTCCTTGTGTCATGGCACTCAACACTCTTAACGTGTCATTGATAACACGTTCCGACACATCCACTAACTCATTCATACCGGTGCTTAAGCGTTTATAAAAACCTTCTTTATTGGATAAATCGATTCGTTCACTTAAATTACCCATCGAAGCATTTTCCACTAAGCTTTGCACTTCACTAATAACTGATAGTTCTTGTGTTCGATCACTCCATTCAACAACCGTACCAATCTTTTCGTTATCTTGATTAAACACAGGATTAGCATTAATGACTAAAGTACGACCACCTATCTCTATCTCTGCTTTATGAGAATGTTTCAAATCAGCTAATAAATTACGTTGATGTGAGGGATCTTTATGAAACATATCAATATTCACACCCATCATATTCTGACTATCGAAATCAGGCAGCTCTCGCTGAATATCATGCTCAGCTTCACCGAGGATATCTACGACTGATTGATTGGTATAGATTACATTTAAATCTTCATCCACCATCATGACCCCGGCAGACACTTTATCTAATGCCAGATTTATACGACCTGAATGCTCGGCAAGCTCACGATCCTTTTGCACAGAATCATTAAGCTCTTTTTGCATAGATAATAAACTAGAAAATATCTTGGAAAATTCTGTATTTCCTTTTACTTCAATCTCATTTTCATATTTGCCTTTTTTGATTTCATCAAATACATGAATAGCTTTGGCAAAGTTTTTATTTACCTCTCTTGCAAACATAAGATTAAAAAAGCATGCAAAAACAAACAACGCTATTGAGATAATTGCACTAAAATAAAGTTTTGACTTCATTGCAGCAATTCGATCAGTAAGTAGCATTTTAATATTCTGAATGACTTGCTCTTCCAGCAGTATACTGTTCTCAATCGCCAGGCTACCTGCCTCGGAGTATTTCCCAGGTTGCGCTTGCATCAGACCTGCAATATCCGTTACAAGAAATTGACTATTTTCAATGACCACATCGATACTGCTAGATAATAGTTCTAAATTTTCTTTCATTGCATTTTCAAATTCTGGGTTTTCTGAAAACACTCTATCGAACAACACACTTGTCGAGTTTTTGTTGTCACGCACCCCTATCTGATACGAGAGTACAGTTAAATTTTCACCATCTTCAAGATATTGTCGCGTCGCAATAGCTGTGCTAGTTGCACGTAATTTAGCCACCTCTTCACGTAATCTTGGAATATTTTTGGTGGTTAGATTACTCAAGTATGAGATGTTGGCATCAGGATCTAGCGTTAATCCAGTATTTATTGCTATTTGATCAGATAGATGTAGTGTTTGTGATATCAAATTTGAATGTTTATCAAAACTCTCTCTTTTCCTTAACTCTAAATTTTCTGTTTTTAGTACATCCCATGTTCCACTTAAACTATCTATATATTTTTTAGTATTAAATTCATTACGCCATTGTTGATCAAAATTAATTAGATTAGTAATCGCTTGATCAACACTCAAAGCAGAGTCAGCAATCTTGGACTTATAACTTTCATCACCATCCAAAAAAGAAGCAGTTTGGTTACGATGATCAGACATGCCTTTCACAATTGGGCGTATGTAAGTCTGATATTCCAAACCCTTTAACTCTGTTTGTCTTTTATCGATACTTTCTAAATTTGAAGCCACCATCAAATAACCCAAATAAAATATAGGTATACTCAATGCAACTGTAGCAATGAGTAGTTTTTGTCGTAATGTAATTAATGAAAGCATGTTAATTCCCTTGCATATTCCTATAAATATTTTTAAATATTATTTACACTAATATCAATTTATTAATGTAATTCTTCCTTTTTCACAACTTCAGAAATCTCTTCAAAACTAATCAACTTGTTTATCTCTAGAAGGATAATCATTTTTTCATCTGCCGTTGCTAATCCTTTAATAAATTCAGTTTTTACCGTATCTCCAAATTCAGGAGATGCTTGTATATCTTTATTATCTAAGCGATATACTTCTGATACACCATCTACAACCACGCCTACTGTTCTTTCTGAATCTTCACTTGAAATTTTTACAACCACTACAACAGTAGTAGATCCATACGGGATCGTTTCTAATCCAAACCGTGTGCGTAAATCTATAATTGGAACAATTGCACCACGCAAATTAATAACACCAAGAATATAATCAGGTGTATTTGGTATAGGGGTGGTTTTTGTCCAACCTTGCACACCTTGAACACTCAAAATTTCAACACCGTATTCTTCTCCAGCCAGCATAAAAGTTAAAAATTGCTCTGAATCCGTATTAAAATGTTCTTCTTCTATCAATTGAGCTTCTGATGTATTCATTATTTAAATCTCCAAATGTAATCTATTTATGCTGCATGTTTTTGAGGGCTTACTTTATGCAACTCAGATGTTAAAAAGCTTTGCACAAAGCCAGGAACATCCAGAATTAAAGCAACTGTTCCATCACCAAGAATCGTAGCACCTGACAAGCCATCCATTTGCTTGTAATTGTCTTCTAAGCTTTTTATCACGACTTGTTGTTGGTCTAATAACTCATCCACTAACAATCCTACTTGTGCACCATCTGACTCAACGACTACTAATAAGCCGCTATTTTTGTTCTCTACAGATGTATCATGATTATGTTTAAACACATTTTTTAAATTAATCACAGGAATATAATTTCCTCTCATCTGATAAACATGAGCGCCACCCGCCACATCATTAACCTGGTCTTCACTTACCATTACCGTCTCAACAATTGATAAAAGTGAAATAATGTAAGTCTCTTTCCCACACCGTATGAGCTGACCATCTAGAATGGCTAACGTTAATGGCAGTCGAATGGTTAAAACAGAACCCACGCCTCTTTCAGAATGAATTTCAACTCGTCCGCCTAAGTCTTTTATATTGCGACGCACTACATCCATGCCTACACCACGACCTGAAAGATCACTCACCTCATCATTAGTAGATAAACCGGGATGGAAAATTAAATTATTAATTCGATCATCAGAAAGTTGTTCTTCAGGACCTACCAATCCTTTTTCACGTGCTTTAGCGAGAATTTTTGGTGTGTTGATACCGGCACCATCATCTTCAACACGAATTACGATATTTCCACCTTCCTGAAAAGCGTTTAAATGCAATATACCTGTTTCTGGTTTGCCAGCAGCAACACGAACATCAGGCGTTTCTATTCCATGATCGAGTGAATTTCTAACCAAATGCACAAGTGGATCGCCTATTTTTTCTAATACCGTTTTATCCAGCTCAGTGTGTTCACCACTTAACTTTAGATCCACTTTTTTGCCTAGCTTGCCACTGATGTCATGGACCAGCCTCGGGAAGCGATTAAAGTTAGAACTAATGGGTAACATGCGTATATCCATTACATTTTCTTGCAACTCTCTTGTGTAACGCTCTAGTTGTGTTAAGCCATCACCCAACTCTTTAAGTGAATCTGCATCATATTCATTACCAAAACGCTTCAACATGGATTGTGTGATGACTAATTCACCCACCAAATCTAACAAAGCATCTACTTTTTCTATGCTTACACGAATAGAGGAAGATTCCTTCATTGCAGGTTTTGCTGCAGCTTTTGCTTTTGCTTTTGCTTTTGCAGGCTTGTTTTCAGGTGCTGTATCTTTACTAGTATTATCTT
>CAZFEP010000122.1:0-5802 GCA_964517365.1 uncultured Thiotrichales bacterium
TTGTTTTTATATTTCTCTATGTATTTAATGATTCCACCTTCAAGCTGGAAGACTTGATCAAATCCATTTTGTGCCAAAATGTTCGCACCTTTCTCGCAGCGAATGCCACCAGTACAAAATGTAACAAGTGGCTTGTCTTTGGGAAGCTGATTTATTTTCGACTCAAGTTGAATGATATCTCTAAAATTTCTAATTTTTAGGTGGGTGGCATTTTCAAATGAACCAAGGTCTACTTCGAATTCATTGCGCATATCTAACAAAGTGATGTCTTTACCCTCGTCCAGCCATTTTTTTAGCTCATCATTGCTAATATATTGAGCATTTTTTTCAAGATCACCAATGTTATTAAGTAATGGTTTTGTTGAAGCTGTCGTAGCACTAGGGTGATCACTTGGCAGAGGTTTTGTAGGGACTAACTCATTTCTAACTTTAATTAATAATCTTTTAAAAGGGATATAGTCTGAGTAGGTAGTATTTAGTAATAAATTATTTATTCCACATACGCTGTCAAGTTTTTCTAAAAAGAAATCAATATCATGTTGAGTGCTTGCTAAACCAAGGTTGACGCCTTCCGGGCTGATGAAGATATTGCCTTTAATATGTGTTTCATTACAAATTGCTTGAGCCATTTCAAAAACATTTGCTACATCTTCAATTGCCGAGAATTGATATCCGGCAATGTTTGTTATTTGTCCAGGTAATTTTTCAGGCATGGTTAATTTAGGTAGGCTCAAAAACAGTACTTAACAAAGGTGATTCTAATAGGTTAGGGTTAGCATTATGAAAGAAGGACAACCACAAGCGGTATATCTAAAAGACTATACACCCCCACATTTCTTTATCGATGAAGTGTATCTTGAATTTGAGTTAGGTGAAGAAGTAACGATTGTAACCTCGCATATGCAGATGCGTTGTAACCCTGATAATAATCAGGTTAATACAGCTTTGGATTTGCATGGCGAAGATCAAGATTTGCAGTTTATCGAGCTCGATGGAGTGCGATTAGGAGCGGAGCAATATAGCCTAACCGGTGAGGCATTGCTTATCCCAAACGTTCCAAAGCAATTTTCATTAACGATACAAACCCATATCACACCACAGGCGAATACATCATTAGAAGGCTTGTATAAGTCTAGTGGTAACTTCTGTACTCAGTGTGAGGCGCAAGGGTTTCGCAAGATCACTTATTTTCTTGACCGACCTGATGTGATGTCTAAATTCACAGTGCGTATCCAAGCAGACAAGAGTCGTTATCCTGTGTTGTTATCAAACGGTAATCTCAAGGAAGAAGGCCTATGTAATGGAGAAGGGCAAGCAGGGCAACACTATGCGATTTGGGAAGATCCTTTTTTAAAGCCTAGCTATTTATTTGCATTGGTTGCCGGCGACTTGGTTTTTTTAGAGGGCACACATACCACTACATCAGGCAAAGATATTGTTTTGCGAATTTATACGGAAGAGCATAACGCGGATAAGTGTGAGCATGCATTAAGTTCCTTACAAAAAGCCATGCAATGGGATGAACAACGCTTCAGTCTAGAGTGTGATTTAGATATTTATATGATTGTTGCAGTTGATGATTTTAATATGGGAGCAATGGAGAACAAAGGTTTAAATATTTTTAACTCCAGTTGTGTGTTAGCAAGACCTGATACTTCTACAGATGCAGAATTTATGCATATCGAAGCAGTGGTTGCGCATGAATATTTCCATAACTGGACAGGTAACCGAGTGACCTGTCGTGACTGGTTCCAGCTCAGTCTAAAAGAAGGATTAACCGTATTTCGTGATCAAGAGTTTACTTCGGATGTAACTTCACGCGCAGTTAAAAGAATCGATGACGTGCGCTCTTTACGTGCCTATCAATTTGCAGAAGATGCCAGTCCGATGGCGCACCCGATTCGTCCTGCATCCTTTATGGAAATAAGTAATTTTTATACTTTAACTGTATATGAAAAAGGTGCAGAAGTAGTACGTATGTACCAAACCATGTTTGGTGTGGAAGGTTTTCGCAAAGGCATGGCGTTGTATTTTCAGCGGCATGATGGTCAAGCAGTTACCACGGATGATTTCGCAGCGGCTATGGCAGATGCTAACGATGCAGATCTGACAGAATTTAAGCGTTGGTATGAACAGGCGGGCACTCCGCTCGTTAAGGTTAACGATAAGTGGGATGCAGCAACCCGCAGCTACGAAATTAAATGTGAACAAAGCTGCCCTGCAACACCTGAAAGTAGTGCCAAACAGCCCTTTGTGATCCCGCTTAAGACCTCATTGTTAAGTGAAAGTGGTGAGATCCTTATGGAGTCTCAAGTGTTGAACCTAACACAGCGCGAACAAACTTTTACGTTTCAAAATATTGATTCAAAACCTGTGCCGGATCTATTGCAAGAATTTTCTGCTCCTGTTCAACTCCAGTATGATTATAGTAATAAGCAGCTAGCCTTTTTACTGAAGTATTCGCCAGATTCATTCAATCGATGGAATGCAGGGAATCGCTTGGCAATTAATGTGTTGCTAGAAAATCTGTCTGGAGAGGGTCAAGATTCATTAATGGTGTTGCAACAAGCGCTTGAGCATTCAATTAGCTCTCCATCACTTGATCAAAGTTTATTAGCTGAGATGTTGATTCTTCCAAATGAAAAAGACTTAGAGCCACATATCGATACTATGGATATGCGCGCATGTATCAAAGCCAGTGATCAACTAAATAATGATATTGCGAAAACCCTGGAAGTCGATTTGTTGTCAAGAGTGACTATGAATATTCGTAATAATGTTGAGTATAAATATAACTCACAAGAGATGGCACGAAGAAGATTAATCAATGTTTGCTTGCAGTTTCTATGTAGCTTAGATAAACCTGAATATAGAAAGATAGCTTTGCAGCAGTATTTGTCTGCAAATAATATGACCGAGCAAGTTGGGGCGATAAATGCCCTTATTCATAATCCATCAGAAGAGCGTGAGCAGGTGTTAACTTCGTTCGAGAAAAAATGGCAGCATGATAGCTTGGTTATGGATAAATGGTTTGCTATGCATGCGCGTTCTAAGGTTCCTGATGCGTTAGATAAAGTGAAATCGCTCATGAGCCATCCGTTATTCACGATGAGTAACCCAAATAAAGTGCGTTCACTAATCGGTGTGTTTGCAGGTCAGAATGCTTATCATTTTCATAATCCGGATGGCAGTGGTTATGAGTTTGTAGCGCAGCAAGTGATATCTCTAAATGATACTAACCCACAAATTGCCTCTAGATTAGTGCGAACACTGATGCGCTGGAAAAAATATATGAATCCTTGTGCAGATAAAATGCGACAACAGTTAGAAGCAATTGCTAAACATAAAACCATATCAAAAGATGTCTATGAGATAGTCTCTAAAAGTTTAAAGGAATAGAGAATGGCTAACAGTAATGTAATTATACCCATTGAAAACGGGCCACTCCATGTAACCGGGACATTGGAACTGTTTGATGCTGATGGTGAATTAATAGAAAAGACAGAAGAATTGTATTTATGTAGGTGTGGTCATTCAGATAATAAACCTTATTGCGACGGCCAGCATAAGCAGGCAGGTTTCGTCGAGTCTGGAGTTTTTGTCAAGCCTCCAGAGTCAGAGCAAGAACAAAATAATCAAGGAATATTATCTATAAAGGTACAGCAGAATGGGCCACTAATATTTAGAGGCGATGCTTGCATTCAAGATGCAACCGGCCAGAAGATTTTTCGAAAAGTAGGTGGGTTATGCAGGTGTGAGAAAAGCGCTAATCGACCTTTTTGTGATGGCACTCATTCTAAAATTGGTTTCCTAGCCGAATAATAAAACCAAATAACGAAATCAAATAATAAAGTTAATCTAAAAACCTTCGGTAGAAGTAAAAAGCCCCACACGTAAATCTTTTGTTTTGTAGATATCTTTGCCATCTACAGACATCACGCCATCCGCTATTCCCATTGCTGTACCACGGCTTATCACTCTCTTAATATCTAGGTGATAGGTTACTGTTTTAGCCGTTGGTAAAACTTGCCCTGTAAAACGAACTTCATTAACTCCTAACGCGCGCCCTTTGCCAGGGTTACCGCTCCAAGCGATGAAGAATCCCAGTAGTTGCCATAATGCATCCAATCCTAAGCATCCGGGCATAACAGGGTCGCCTGGAAAATGGCAATCAAAAAACCATAGATCAGGTTTGATATCTAATTCAGCAATGACTTCTCCCTTACCGTATGTTCCGTTTTCACTAGAAATTTTTGTTATCCGGTCCATCATTAACATATTTGGCATGGGGAGCTGCGCATTGCCAGGGCCGAACATTTCACCTCTGCCACAAGACAGCAGGTCTTCATAATTAAAGGAGTTTTTTTGTTTCACAGTGTTTTAAATTATTGTTATTTTCAGAATTCTATAGGCGCAATAAGCCCAAACAAAATATGTGTATATAGTACTTATCAACAAGTGTAGCAAATGCTGTTGCTTCTTACTTCTTCTTTATGAGCTTCTATTGCTAACGCAGACTATTGAGTGCTTCTAATATCTTGTTTTACGCGATCGAGTAAGAGATATAATTCACTTATCGTTTGAATGAAGTTTGCTTTAATTTCCTGCAAGACATCAAAGTATGCCGCTGCACCGCTTCCGGTTACGGCAATTTCAATAGAGCTATCCAGCTTATGTCTCAAGCTACGTAACTGGTTTGGTAGTAGGGGGTCGTCTGCCGGTCGGGTGATCCCAATGGCTATTAACTTGGCATTGCTTTTACGCTGAGCAAATATAATTTCATCTACTGAGCCGTACATACCAAGAAATATGGCTTGCCAGCCGTTAGATTTACTTGCGGCAGCAAGACGTAACGCTGCAATATCACTTACTTGTCCTGCAGGGGATGCGCAAATTAATTTATATTCTGAACCTGCAAAGGGTTCGCTCATGACTAAATTGGAAAGGAAGCCGCGAATAGAATAAATTGCGATCGCATAATGTGTGTCACGCAATGCACCACGCCGACATTCATCTTGAATGTGTGAAACGAGTGGGCGTAAAAGATCTTCAAGTAAAAATATTATCCCTAAGGATTTAGATGCTTCACTTAGGGAATGATAAAAGTCTTGGCTGTCTAGGCGTTGTATAGCATCAAGACAATCATCAAAATATTCCATCACCGAGCCAGTGCTGGGTCTTTGCTCTATTTTGGCTACTGGAATACGTGCGGCAGCAGATTCGTCTGTATCAACTATGGCCCGTAATTCTTCGACGGTAAACGTTGCGACATCACCAATACGTCGACCCGCTGAAGTCGCACGACGCAATAAATTAAGTTTTTCAACGTCATCATCGTTATATAATCGGCGGCTATTACTTGCACGTTCCGGGTTCACCACACTGTAACGTCGTTCCCAAACACGAATTACATCCGCGCTGAGGCCCGTGCGTCTTGCGACCACTTGAATGGGGTGTTTATCGCTTGTTGTGCTATTTTCTTTGTTGGTCGCGGTCATCTGTAGTAGTTTTGTCTAGCTTAGTGTCGTCAATTTGTCTGGTAATTATAACATATCTAGGGCATCGTTACAGCTATGTATTAGACAAGTGTGGGTCATATAGCCAATATCAGCTTTATATCTTGATAACTGAATGGTATATTTAGTCCAACATAAAATTATTTATGGATCATTACCTATAGGTAAATAACTTTTAGGCAATGTGTCTGTACTTATTAAACCTATTTTATAGGATGCATCTAGTTCTATAAGATTAGACATACATAGTCTTTCGCAATATGGAGGCGAACATGAAGAAGTTACT
>CAZFEP010000123.1:0-5790 GCA_964517365.1 uncultured Thiotrichales bacterium
GCTGTTATTGCAGTTGCAATTTCAAGCGCATGATTAGAGCTAGTGGTGAATCTTTCAACACTAGAGCTATTCATAAGTTATCTCTCCTTAGAATAAATTTCTTCTTTATCAATACAGGTAAATGACACCTCTATATCACTTACTTAACCATCTGTATAAAGCTATTATGTGAAAGATAAGAAACTGCTAATGTTAATCAGTTCAAAAATAATTTATATATTTTATAGATTAGATTGTTGGGTGTTAGTAATGTTAACTATGTTTGTTTTCAGTTTAATTTATATATAGAGTTAACAGTATTGATGTGATGTGTCACACACAATGGTTTAAGCAATTATAGAGCGCTAAGATAAAAGGTATGAATTGCTTGTAAATGCAATGTATATATTTTTAATTAGGGTTTTTTAAAACTTAAATTGATTAAAATGATGTACATGTAGGTAATAATTCAACACAAAAAGTGTGTGCTACATTAATTTTCTTGTGAATTAGACTGAAGCCAATTGCCTGGATATGTTTGAATGCTTTGAGTGTCCGCTATCGTCATAAGTTTTTATTTGTTGGGTGCCTGTTAAGGAATAAAGCGTATCTAGAGCATTATTTGTAGACTTTAAGCGGTTGGCGAGCAAAATGCTGTTTTCATCTGATAATTCACGACAAAAATGAATTAGTTCTAACGATTCATTCCATTTTTGAATTTTTTTCTCAATACAAATTAAGTTCATCATCTTGAGTGATTGTTCAAGATTATTATCATCTGCAGTATTGTTAAAGTGATTGGCGATAAAATCTGACAATGCTTGAATATGAGTAAGCTTGTTTTCTGCAGACTGGCTGATGGCATCAGCACTGCCTTTGATTAATACTTCTTGATCATGCTGAAGCGCAACTACAAAAGACTCTAGTTTTTTATTGAAGCGTGTTAAAAACTCTTCAATAGAAACCGTAGAATAAGGGTCAGCATGAAGACCTGTATTGATACTGGGGTCTGATGAGGTCATAAACTACTTCAAGAGTTGTTCGATCTCAATAAGCTTGCTAGCGATATTCTCCGAATTAATATTGTAAGTTCCATCTTGTAACGCTTGCTTAACGGTTTCGACTTTTTGTCGATCAATTACTGGCTCTGATGCCAAGCTCTCTCTGATCTTGTCTAGGGTTTGAGCAGAAGAAATGTCTACTTTACCCGTGCTTGTTACATTAGTGGCTTCATTTCCACTAGCATTGCTGTTATTCGTACCCTTAGAGGTATTTGATAAGTTATTACCGTTTATCGGGCTACTTATGTTGTTTATTTTATCTGTCATGGTCTCTATTCTCGTATTCTCTAAGCTGCTTAACGGCCGTTTTCATATAAACTTTAGTACTTTAACTGAAAATTATGTGATTTCTGTCAAAGAGTTACCAAAACTAAGTGCTTGCCTGAGACATAGGCCTCAATTTCTCGTTTGGAACTGGTGTTTTTAACCGTAATTCGCTCACCTTTGCTTCCATCACTCAAGGCAACGCCTACCGCGCGTACTTCAATTCCACCTGCTTTGGAGATAATAGTTATTCTGTCCCCACGCTTAATCATTTTCTGTGAATCCAGCATATTGTTGGTAAGTACATGATTTGCAGGAATATTTCGTTTAATCTGCATGCCATCAATAGGAGTGTTAGAGAGTAAATATCCTCCAGATAAGCGGGTGATATCGCGTTTTTCTTTACTTACTGTAGTTAAATCAATCACTTGGTTGCGATTCAAGCCTGTATTCGATACCCACACACTCTTATATATATGTATATGTGCGCCAACATATATTTTCCATGGTTTGTTGCCATTGCACCTCACGCCTACCGTTGTACTGCCAAAGCGTTTGTTTCCTAACGGCCAGAAAGCTTCTAAAGGAACAGAGCATTGATGCAGTCTAAGACGTCTATCAAAACTATTTACCGAAATTTCAGAGTCTTCGCTGTTTTTAGTTTCTATTTCAAGAAAGTTTTCAACTGCCGTTTGTAAACTTATATGGCTTTGAATATTGGCATGCGCTGTGCTCATGCTAAAGAATGTTAGAAATAAGTTTATAACTATAAAATATTTTTGCATGGTTAATTATCTTTTATGCGTTGCTGTTAAGTAAATCCCTTTGGTCTTAATTTACATTCACTTTATGTATTGATTAATAGCCTGGTATTTATAATGCAAAATACATACCTAAAAAACATCTAAGGCTTTAGTAGATGTCTAAGTTTTCCACGAGAAATTATTGCCGTATGACGGCAATACTTGCCGGAATTACACTAATTTTTATAAGAAAATCTTATTAATTGTAATTGATTTGGTGATAATTAATGTTGGCATGGCAATTGCTATGTTAATTACATTGTTAACTTAATAAATATAATTTTGAGCATAATAGATAACCATTTTGGTGTTAGCGCACAATCTGTTTTGGCAAGGTCAAAACGGGCAGAAATTTTAGCGTCAAATATTATTAATGCTGACACCCCTAATTATAAGGCTAAAGATTTAGACTTTGCTTCTATATTGAACGCTGATAAAAATGTTGGATCAATAAAGCCTGTTTCTATTGCTACTAGTCATAGTAATCATATTTCAGGTAATTCTGCAGATGCGTTTTCATTGCACACTAAATATCGTGTACCTGAGCATGCGTCATTGGATGGGAACACAGTGGATAGTCACGTTGAAAAAGGTAAGTTTGCAGAAAATGCTGTGCGTTACCAGATAAGTTTGACAATGCTGAATAATAAAATTCAAGGTTTAATTAACAACTTGAAGGGCGAATAGATATGTCACTATTTAATATTTTTGATATCTCAGCTAGTGGGCTAAGTGCACAAAACACACGTTTAAACACTGTGGCGAGTAACTTGGCGAACTCAGAATCTATTGCCAGTACGCCCGAAGGTGCGTATCGGTCTAAACAACCTATTTTTGCTTCAGAGTTGCAAGGGCAGCTAGATGGTCTTAATGCATCTGCAAGTGCAGGGTTACGAACCGTTGGGATAGTCGAAAGCCAAGCTGAAAACGTAGCGCAATATCAGCCTGGAAATCCATTAGCTAACGAAGAAGGTTACATTTACTTATCTAACGTTAATGTTATGGAAGAAATGACAAATATGATGTCTGCTAAAAGTAGTTATCAATCTAATATTGAAGTTTTGAATACATCTAAAGAATTGTTGCTACAAACATTGCGTTTGGGCAGGTTATAAAAAAGGTAAAGAAATATGCAAGCAATCTCATCTGATATTTTAAGTCTAATTAATTCTCCTCAGCAACAAGAGACGGGTGGAGATGATCTGGGACAAGAAGACTTTCTAGAACTTATGGTTACACAATTACAGAATCAAGATCCATTTGAGCCATTACAAAGTGGTGAGTTTATAGGGCAGCTTGCCGAGTTTGGTACGGTATCGGGGATTGGAGAATTAAATAATTCTGTGAGTAGTCTGGCGAGTTCATTGCTTTCAAGCCAAACACTGGGTGCTACTAACTTAATAGGCAAGAACGCCTTGATTCCATCGGATAGTTTGAATTTAAAAGAAGGTGAATCGGTTAAAGGTGCGGTGGGCACCGCTTCGCCAGCCAATAATGTAAATGTCAGTGTTTTTGATTCAGCTGGAAATTTAGTGCAAAGCATACCGCTTGGAGTGGTTAGTCAAGAGTTACAAGAATTTGAATGGGATGGTACTGATGCTAGTGGTAACCAAGCACCAGAAGGAGAATATTTCTTCTCCATCGTAGGGTCCCAAGGTGAAGATAGTGTATCACTTGATACTTATGCATATAAACAGATAGAAAGTATTTCCTTGGGCGAGAGTTCAAGCTCGGTACGTTTGAATATTGAAAACGGTGGAGAATTAAATATATCTGAGATTTTAAAAATTGAGTAAAAATCAGGAAGTTAAATTTGTTAATAAATAGGGAGAATTATTATGCCATTTGATATTGCACTTACAGGACTAAATGCAGCTCAAAACGATTTACAAGTTATTTCAAATAACATTGCTAACAGTGAAACTACGGGTTTTAAACGATCAAGAGCAGAATTTGCAGATTTGTATGCAACATCTGAATTTGGTACATCAAGCAATGCTATCGGTCAAGGTGTGCAAGTTGCAGCCATCACGCAACAGTTTACTGATGGTGATATTACCTTTACGGATAACTCATTAGACCTGGCTATTTCTGGAGGTGGATTTTTTGTATTAGATGATGGCGGTGTGCAAACTTTCTCGCGTGCCGGTGCATTTCAGGTAGATAACCTTGGAAATATTGTAAACACCACGGGAAATGGCTTGGTAGGATTTCAAGCCGATGCAAATGGTAATTTAACTGGCGCTCAAGGACCGTTAGCGATTAGCCGTGCTAATGTTGCGCCTAATGTAACCAGTACTATCAATATTGATGCCAATATAGATGCATCAGAGGAAATTCTTCCTGCTTTTTTAGTAGGTGCAACCGGACCTGATCCGGCTACCTACAATCATGCTGCTTCTTACACGATATTTGATTCGTTGGGTGGTGAACATGTAAGCACAAATTATTTTAGAAAGAATACTGCAACAGATTGGGAAGTATTTCAGTTTGTCGATAACGTCCAAGTATCCGGTCCAGATACATTAACCTTTGATGCATTTGGTGGTTTAACCGCAATTAACGGAACGGTAGGTGCTTCTACAGCTACTTCGGCAGCCTTTGTGCCAGGAGGTGTTGGTGCACCTACAACTTTTACGGTTGATTACGGTGACATCACTCAATTTGGTGGTGGCTTTGGTATTAGTGCCATTGATCAAAATGGTTTTTCAACGGGTCGTTTAAGTTCATTGGATTTTGATCAGTCAGGTACTTTATTTGCTCGCTATACCAATGGTGAATCATTAGCCTTGGGCCAAGTTGCATTAGCAAACTTTGCTAACACACAAGGTTTACGCCCGATTGGAAATTCACTATGGACTGAAAGTTTTGCATCGGGTCAGCCACTTATTGGCGAACCAGGTTCAGCAGATTTGGGATTAGTGCAATCGGGGTCATTGGAGGAGTCTAATGTGGATGTTACCGGTGAGCTTATTAGTCTTATTCAAACACAGCGTAACTTTCAGGCCAATGCACAGGTGATTAGTACGGCAGATACGATTACTCAAACCATTATCAATATTCGTTAATAAAAGTTAAGGACCGAGAAAGATTATGGATCGAGCATTGTATGTAGCCATGAATGGTGCAAAGCAAGTTCAGCTTCACCAGGCAACCAATACTAATAATCTTGCCAATGCGAGTACAACTGGTTTTCGTGCTGACTTTGATGCGTTTAATAGTCTGGCTGTAAAAGGTCCTGGGCATGAAAGTAGAATTTATAATCAAGATGAACGTAGCGGTATAGATTTTAGTAGTGGTGCATTACAGCAAACGGGCAGAGAGCTGGATATTGCAGTCAGTGGTAATGGATTCATAGCAATTCAAGCTCCAGATGGGACTCGTGCCTATACACGTGCAGGAGATTTACATACTACTTCTACAGGTTTGTTGGAAACAGGTGCAGGGCATCCGGTGATGGGCAATGATGGCCCCATTGCATTACCTCCATTTGAAAAACTTGAAGTGGGTGCAGATGGCACGATATCTATACGCCCTGTCGGACAAGAAGCTACAACACTTGCAACGATTGATCGTATTAATTTGATCAATGCTGGTCCGGAAGATTTAGTTAAAGATGAAGATGGGTTGTTAAGGGCGGTACCCGGTGTGTCTCTTGAGGCGGATGCATCGGTTACTGTTAT
>CAZFEP010000124.1:0-5774 GCA_964517365.1 uncultured Thiotrichales bacterium
GATGTAATTTACCAGATGTAATTTACCAGATGCGATTTACTAGATGAAATTTACTATAAGAATATGGATTAACAATGTTTGAAGCCAAGCAGTCTAAATTTTTAGTGCCTACAGATGGTAGTTTTTCATTGTCTACCACATCAACTAAACCACCATCATCCTATGATGAAAATAAAGATTATAAAAAAAAGCTAAAGAAAATAAATGAAAGTATTCAGGATTTACAAAGAATACTTTATGCATTCAATAAACATTCTGTATTACTAGTTTTTCAAGCTATGGATGCAGCAGGAAAAGATTCAACGATTCGTGCTGTTATGTCAGGCATTAACCCAGCTGGTTGCCAAGTGTTTTCTTTTAAGAAACCATCATCTAAAGAACTTGATCATGATTTTTTATGGCGAACAAATAAATGCCTACCGGAAAGAGGGCGTATCGGTATATTTAATCGGAGTTATTATGAGGAAGTACTGGTTGTAAGAGTACATCCTAAAATACTGGAATTTCAAAATTTGCCAGATAAGGTAGATCTAAATACTATTTGGAACGATCGTTTTCAATCCATACAAGAATTAGAAAAGCATTTAGCTAGAAATGGCACAGTAATTTTAAAATTCTGGTTGAATGTATCTAAAGATGAACAAAAAAATCGTTTTTTAAGCAGAATTGATACACAAGAAAAAAGATGGAAGTGGTCTTCAGCAGACTTGAATGAGCGTAAATGCTGGGATGATTATATGCATGCTTACGAGGATGCACTAAGATGCACATCAAAATCGTGGGCACCATGGTATGCAATACCTGCGGATGACAAACCTTATATGCGTTATAGCGTAGCTAAAATAGTTAAACAAACACTCGAAAGCTTAAATTTAAAACACCCGACACTTAGTGAAGAAGAACGTGGAAAATTATCGCTTGCACGAGAGCAATTAATTACTGATAGTTAATCTTTAACCTGGAGGCCAATTCAACTCTCTGCCTGCTAATAAATGTATATGTAAATGAAAAACGGTTTGACCTGCTTCTTCTCCATTATTTATTACTAAGCGAAAAGCATCTTTAACACCTAAGATGTCAGCTATTTCTCCTGCTTTTAATAACAAATGGCCTAATATCTTTTCATCATTCAGTTCGGCATCCGACACTTTTGTAATAGTTTTTTTAGGGATAATTAAGATATGTATTGGCGCTTGTGGGTTGATGTCTTTAAAAGCTAGGCACTGATCATCTTCATACACGATATCTGCTGGCAGTTCCTTGCTAATGACCTTATCGAAAATAGTATTACTCATGTAAATTAATTGCCCACTATTTCAAGAAACTTATTTTGCAACCACTCGAGTCGAGTGATCTGTTGAATATTTTTATCTTTAGCATTGATGATTTTGCCGTCTGCAACAATTAATTCTGGTTGGTTGGTTTGCTCAGAGCACACCCAATTTTTACGATCCTGAACATTGCAATTATCATAAGTAATTAGTTCGCCATGATCTTCTGAACTTGTTATTACTTGTTTGGAATACTCACTTACAACAAAAGTTTTGACTGGATTATCTTGCCAAACCCCTTTGCAGAAGGTGTCCTCAAGAATCATATTGTCACAGGTTTGGCTATATATTTGAAAATTTTTGCTATAAGGGTTTAAGTCATAGACCCATACGACAAATGAAATGCCAATGAGTACTAATATGGCTAGAATAAAATCACTAAAGCTCATTGAAGATTACCCTAAAATTGATACTGTTAAGTATAACTTAGAGCATGAGTTGGATAAAAGGGTGTTATATGGTTTCTATCTACAGAATATGAAAGATGAATGATTTGCTATGGCTAAGTGATTTACAATAAACCGCCCATATCAAATCGTAATGAAAAGCCAACCGCATCAGAATCAACATCACCAACAGCTGGAACATAATGAATCTTTGCTGATGTGCGACCATTTTTCAATAATATATATGGAACTGCAGCAATACGTGGAGAAAAGCCACCATCATATCCTGTAACAATTCCACCTAGGATGCCAAGACCAAACCAATCGGTGCCGATCGTGCGTTCATGCCCAACACCCCAATAGGTACTAAATTTATCAATACTATTTTCAAAAAAGCCACCCGCTAAGTAATAGCCGTCCATATGATATTCTAGACCTGCGCCAGGATTAAACTCATTGAAATCATCATCACTGTCTTCGCTTGGATGATATGAAGCAATGTTAACTTGCAAGAATAATCGCCCATCTTCTAAAATCGACTCACTATTTTCAGTGTAAAATTTTCCTTTTTTTGTCTTACCGTGGTCGTCAGGCACTGAATAGACTCCCTCTGACTTGGCAATTTGTAAATCATCTGTTGCATTGTCAGCATGGGCTAAGTTTGCAGCGATGCCTAGAATTAAAAATGTTGAGATTGAGATGTTTTTAACTAAATGACGATATTTCATTTCCATATGATCCTAGCTAGGCTTAACTGTATGTTTACAGTTAAAACAATAATTTCTAGAGAATTTTTCTGCTTTCTATTGGGACACAAAAGTTCTTGATAATGACCTCCTTACCGATAAAAGATGCGATATTCAGGGACGAAAAGACAGGAAATTTGTGAGTGAAACTGGATGCTCACTCTATTTGATGACTCAAATAATTATATCTGGCTCTTTATAGAGCTTATTCAAGCAGGAAAAATTGATGAGTATTTACGAATATGGAGGTCAGGCAATCTCGCTAGTACCTTCAATATAGATGCATAGCAATCCAGCCACTATGGATAGCAATGCTGTTATGAATTGGCCAAAGACTAAATAGAATAAACCAATAATGACTAGTGATGCACCAACAAAATACAATGGCACGCCAGGAACAAGATCTTTAGTTTTTTTGTTTAGTGCTGAAATCAATAGTTTGATACCCGTTATAAGTAAGCTTAAAAAGAATACTGCCCAAACGATATGAAACAAAAAGGTATTAGACATAAATGATAAGCCATTTTCTCCAAGGATATGATAGATGCCTGGAAGAATCTTGCTAAGCCAAAAAATACCAATTGCAGATGTGCCAGTACAGATTACACCTGTAATAAACGTCATTCCACTAAACAAAGTAGTGGCCTTTGTGTTTATGTTTTGCATAAAAATTCCTAACGATGCATAGATTTACGTCATTCTAGCATTAGTTGTGGTTTATTGGCTTTAGATCGTATCCAGTTTAATGATTTTAACACTTTTGGAACCGACACTAGCTTGCGTTCTAATTTATACTTTCCAGGAAAATTCATTAGAAATAATCCCATTAAGACTGTGAGTATGCCTTGACCAGGCAATATGAGCATAAATATACCTAATACTATAAAAATGAACCCTATTAGGTTTTTGATTCCTGAAAATAATTGAGCAAGGACTGGATGGGCACTTTCTTTGATGATTTGTGCCCTATACTGTTCTATGAAGTAATCTTTTGGCATCTTGATGATAACTATAGGAATTATGGCGACACTTATCGTGAATAATCCTAGAGATACCCATGCCAGGGTGAACAGTTCATTTTTATAGCTATTGAGTACTTCTAAAAGCATGGGTGCAATATAATATACCCACCCTTAATTTATATGAAGAACTAATCTTGTGTTGTGAGTTTACTTACCAAACTCTTAATTGCTTGATATAGAGGTTAATAGTTTTTAAGGTCTCTTTGGAAGACATCGACGAGAAGATTGAAGACTCTGAATTGATCAAAATATCAACTAATTTCTCTGATGCATAACTTACTATGTATTGCTTTAACTCGTATAAGGTAGGGGATTTTCCATTTTCAGTTTTATAGAGTGAAATCAGAATAGGTTCTAACTCTTGAATGAGAAAATTTGAATTTGAATCAACCAGGGCATAAGACATAGTAACTCCTGAATTATAAATAAACGAGCAGGGGTATACTTTATTGAATTAAATGTAACTTGAACATGCCATTGGTATGTTTCAATCTTACCTGTCAGCCAAAATTATTCTTTATCATTGTGTGTAGACTTAAGTCAAAACTGATAGGCATCATATTTCCATTATTCTTGGTTTCTTGTGGCGCAACAAGTTGGTATTCCATTCAACAAACTCCAGCAGAACCTGTTGCCTATTTGCGTGATGGGGTTGTAATGAGTGGTGATTACATCCGGGGTGCAACTATTTCAGAAGTTGATGAGAATGCCGTAATGGTTCGTGAGAATGGATTAATATTGGTTCCTGTCGGAACACATAAGTTAAAAATAATGTGTGAAGAAGCGTATGGAAAATTTAATTCTAATGAGTTTGTTGGTAAAGCTAGAGTGTTAGAGCTTGATGCAAAAACACAGCGGACTTACAAAGTATATTGCAAGCCATATACGCATTGGTGGATTGAGGATATTGAAAACGGTGATGTTGTTGCAGGAGAGGAATTTATATAACAGTGAGCTCCACTATAGGTTATTCATTGCAAGAGAGGGTTGATTGACTAGAGTGATCCGCTCAATTAAGTCAACCAGTGAAGTTTCTGCTATCTCTTTAGTAAAAGCAGTACGAAATGTTTTTAAAATACTCATTCCTTCTACACGTACATCAACCACTTTTGAAGTTCCATCAGCTACCCTAAATACATAGTCAACAAGTAACGGTTTTGAGCCAATTCGAGCGTCAAGTTTCGTGCTAACAGTTTGATATAGTTTTTCTTCAATAATTTTATTTGGCATTACCGTAACTTTTGCATTTGAATACTCAGCTAAATGCGAGCCATAATTACGAATTAATATTTGTTTGAATTCAATAATAAAAGCATTACGCTGTTCTATACTCGCGGATTTCCAATGTTTAGCGAGTATATATTTACTCATTCTTTCAACGTCACAAATAGGTAAAATAATCTCATCGACTAAATCGTTAACTTTATTTGGATTATTTTTAATCTCTTGCTTGTCTTCTTTAAGTGCTTTTAGTACTTCTGCAGTGGTCTTTTCAATTATAGTATGAGGGTTGTTGTCTTCCGCTGAAACAAATAGAGGAACTAAACATAGAATCAAAAAAGCTATATTTGTATGCAAGGATGTTTTACTAAGCATTTTGACCACCATTTTTAAGTATGGTGCGTATTCTTACTTAGAAACAGCTATCTTGAATAAAGAAGGAGATAAAAGGTATGTTAAAGAGGTTGATATGTCGAATTTTACCAGGTAAACAAAATGGTATATTTAGATATGTGACCATGTTCTAAAAAAATGTTCTTTGTTTATATTCAAATTTTTATATTCTAAATAGGGATGAATTTATTATTCAAAATAATATTACTTATATACTAAAGTTTATTAACAATTGATTGTAAATCTTCAAGACTTATTTCTTTTTTTTCCATAACAATTAATAGTTGCACAAATAATTGAGCGCCAAAATTGCCACGATTAATCTTAACTCGTAAGTTTTCAGGTGTTTGTAAGGTTCCTAATGCCTTTAATTTCATACTTAAATCAGCGTAGCTTATTCCTGTTGCAGCCATTTGAGTTTTAATAAGCCTAGAGACACCAATTGCCCATTTAGGATTGTGTACGTATTTACTTGTATTTTTATCTAAAGTTTTCATATATAACTAATAAGTTACAGTAGTGTATTTATATTTACAATAAGTATGCATTAATTATAATATTCTTGACTAAATTGTAAATATATGTAAATATATCGTTACATATAAAACGATATCATTACAAATGCCTCATTTGGGAGAATTACATGCTTGAATTATTACCGGTGGTCTTTTTAAT
>CAZFEP010000125.1:0-3948 GCA_964517365.1 uncultured Thiotrichales bacterium
TATCTCACTCCGTAGTCATCGGCTTTACTAATGCAGCTGCCATCATCATTGGCACCTCACAATTATCCAAACTATTCGGCGTTACTGCAGAATCAGGCAATCACTTCTATGAAACCATATGGAATGTACTGGTTGAGGCAACTCAGCATACACATTTCCCAACACTGGTCATGGGAATTTCTGCATTGGTGATTATTTTCGGTTTAAAAAAGTTCGCCCCCAAAATCCCGGGGGTTCTTACGGCAGTAGTGGTAACCAGCGTAGTTTCATGGCTAATTGGTTTTGAGGCCTTAGGAGGCAAAGTAGTGGGTAATGTACCGGCAGGCTTACCTAGTATTGGTATCCCAGAATTTGATATGTCTGTTGCTTTAGATTTGATATCTAAAGGAATTGTCATCGCAGTAATTGGATATATGGAAGCCATCTCTATTGCCAAAGCCATTGCTGTACAAACGCGACAGCGTATTGATGCCAATCAAGGTTTGGTTGGGCAAGGTCTGGCAAATATTGCCTCGGGCCTTTCTGGTGCCTATCCAGTAGCGGGTTCTTTTTCACGTTCTGCTGTAAATATGGCAGCAGGGGCAGCAACAGGCTTTGCAGCAATATTTACCGGTGTGTTAGTAGCTGCATCTTTGTTGTTATTACACTTCAGCCAATATCTCTATCATCTTCCACAAGCCACGCTAGCAGCAGTTATTATTTCTGCAGTGATCAACCTTATTCGCATCAAGCAGATTAAGTATGCTTTCCGCGTCCACCCTCATGATGGTTTCATCGCCATGCTAACGTTTGTTTTAACCCTTGTTCTAGCGCCTCACCTAGAGCAAAGTATTTTAGTGGGTGTGGTGCTATCGCTTGGTCTATTTATGTATCGGACTATGCATCCACACATTTCAATTTTATCCAGGGCAGCAGATGGGGAGTTACGTGATGCTGGATCGAATATATTAAAAACCTGTCCAAACATTACGTTAATGCGCTTTGAAGGCCCCTTATTCTTTCTTAGTGCAATGTATTTTGAAGAAAAAGTGCTAGAGCGAGTTGCCGCTAAACCTGATTTAAAATTTATTATTGTTGACGCTGAAGCCATAACTGAAATAGATGCTACCGGTGAAGACATGTTGCACCAACTTTCCTTACGCCTAGCTGCGTTAGACATTGAATTTGTTTTTGCACGCACTAAACGTCAGGTTATGGATGTATTTGTACGCACCGGTTTCGCAGGTCCTGATTGGTCTGATCATTTTTACAGACATGATGAAAATGCTATTGAGTTTGCTTGGGAGAAAATCAACAATTGCTCACAAGAAGTATGTCCATTAGCGAAAGGTCATGAGTGCCCATCACGACGCATTGAAACTAATAAACTCGCTGCATTTTTAAAGAGAAATGATGAATAAAACCAATCAGGATTATCTATTTTTCAGAAGATAAACCTGATCAGAAATTTTATGCCCAAGCCTCCCGCCACGCCTCTCAAACTTTGTCTGAGGACGCTGTAATATAAATGTGGACGCAGCATTCTCGGTAAACAAACCACTGAGTTTTACCACTTCTTGAATATGTTTAGCGTAAGGTTGCCAGTCTGTAGCGATATTAAGCTCTCCCTCGTCAACTAATTTCTCTGCTATTAACTCCAGGAAAGGCACTTGAATCAAGCGTCGCTTATGATGGCGTCTTTTGGGCCAAGGGTCAGCAAACCAAACCAGTACGGCTGCAAAACTTTTAGCTGGGATGTTATTTTGCAGCAAATCGACCACATCAGCGTTTATTACACGTATATTTTCAAGCTTAGCATCATGGGCATTTCTCAATAAGTTTCCAATCCCGGGCCGATACACCTCAACCCCTAAAAAATTCAATTCAGAATACTGCTTTGCAAGTGAGATTAATGACTCCCCATTGCCAAAACCAATATCAAGCACAACAGCTTGTTTTTGTGTAAATAGATTATCAATATCAAGTGATTGCTGTTTGGCCTCTACTCCATAATGAGACCAATATTGATGAAATGCCTCACGCTGAGCTTTTGTAAAGCGTCCTTCGCGACGAACAAAACTACGAATAAATGAAGATGACTGCTGCAAGAGGCGAACAACCCAGTATTATATTTAGAAAAAGCTGCCATCAATTGGAGACGAAGCCGATGCAAATCGGCGCCGTGGCATACGGCCTGCTAAAAATGCCTCGCGCCCTGCGACCACCCCCTTGTGCATAGCAGAGGCCATCAAGACAGGGTTCTTTGCTTCTGCGATCGCGGTGTTCATCAACACTCCATCACAACCTAATTCCATTGCAACCGCAGCATCGGATGCAGTACCTACTCCCGCATCAACAATTATTGGCACCATTGCATTTTCAACAATGGTAAATATGTTATGTGGATTTCTAATCCCTAAACCAGAGCCAATAGGCGCTGCAAGCGGCATCACTGCTACACAGCCCATTTCTTCAAGCTGTTTTGCAACAATAGGATCATCATTGGTATACACCATCACTTTAAAGCCATCTGCAATGAGCGTCTTGGCTGCATCTATGGTTTCCACCACATTAGGGTAAAGTGTTTTTTTATCTCCCAGCACCTCAAGCTTAACTAGCGAATGCCCATCGAGCAGCTCACGCGCTAGGCGACAAGTGCGTACTGCATCTTTTGCAGAGTAACAGCCGGCAGTGTTGGGCAATATTGTAAATTCACTGGGTGGTATTACATCCAGTAAATTTGGTGAATCTTTATCTTGACCAATATTCGTTCTGCGTATGGCCACAGTGACAATTTGAGCACCGCTTGCAGTAATTGCAGCACGAGTCTCTTCAAGGTCTTTGTATTTTCCTGTGCCAACTAACAAACGAGACTCATAATTGATTCCAGCAATACTTAATAAGTCTTGATCCATGTTGTTAGGAGAATGGGTATGCGGATTTACTGTCATGATATTACTTCTATGTTACATTCAAATTCATTAAAATCATGTGTCTAAAACATTCAAAATGAATAAGTGCTGGTCTTCTAACTTCGTTAATATTTTACTTCTGGCGCTGTTGCCAATTTATATTATAGTTCATGCAGCCTTGTTGCCTGCCTCTATCAGTGGGCCAGGTATTGCAGATGCCGGCTATATTTCTATCATAACACTGACCTTTATCGGTTGTGCGATTCTGACACTATTAATCCTTATATTTACTACTGAATTGGCGGTTCCTAAACTTACTGCAGCAACTTCTGCCTATGTTTTATTGATCTATTTTCTAAGAGAGGCAGATGTACATCGTTTATTTACTCTTGAGCACGTGACACGAGGAAAGTTTTATCTAATGCCAGAGGTTCCCTTATGGCAAAAGATATTTGCGGCAGGGGTATTCTTGGTATTAATTATTTGTATTATATATTTACTAATTAAATATCTGCGCGGATTACGACAAAAACTACTTAACCTTGAACCTAATATTGTCGCATTGACCTTATGGTTTGTTGTTTTAGTTATATCACAGTTATGTGATCGTTCAGGTTTAAATCATACTCATGTTGGAAGAGTTATCGAGGAGTGTTGTGAATGCTGGGCTGCCATGTTCTTATTTCTTGCTGTAGTGCAGTCTATTCTACGCTTAAAGCTAAATAATCTTGAGATTAGACAATAACAATTTAACCTTGCAGCAAACTCATACATTAGCCTCCACCAATAGCATGAATGATTTCCACTCGGTCGCCTGGCTGAATAATGTATTCAGATAGCTTGCTCCTGGGCACAATTTCCTCATTCACCTCTAAAGCCAGTTTTTTCTCAGCTAAATGTAATGTCGACAATAAGGTTAGCGCGGTTAATTTCTCATCAACCTCTTTTGATTCACCATTAACGATAATCTTCACAGTAAATATCTTGATAGATTAGATTGTCTTGTAGAATAGTAATTATAGTTGTTGTATTAAAATTATTCAGGTTTTCTTATCCC
>CAZFEP010000125.1:4048-5560 GCA_964517365.1 uncultured Thiotrichales bacterium
TTAATTGTGGGCGGTGGAGTTATTGGCATGCTTACTGCTCTGAAACTACATGATAAAGATCTCCGCATAGCCTTAATTGAAAAAGATCAACTGGGTGGAAAAGCAACATGGGCGTCAGGTGGAATATTGTCTCCTCTAAACCCATGGCACGTAAACCAGGATGCACAAACTTTAATTGACGAAGGCAGAGCTAGCTTTTCAGCACTAGCAGATGAATTAAAACAAGAAACAGATATCGATATTGAGCTCTTATCTTCAGGAATGCTGGTGTTGGATACTGAAGAAAAAAAACAGGCGGCTGAATGGGCAAAAAATAAAAATGAAGTAGTCGACACTCTTTCTAATAATGAATTACTTGAACTTGAACCAAGTTTATCAAATAAAATAAGAGGAGCATTATTTATTCCCAGCATTCAACAGGTACGCCCTCCGAGACTCATTGCTGCACTTAAAAAATATCTTCAATTAAAAAATATTGCTGTATATGAAAAAATTGCTGTTGAAAATATTATTATTGAAAATAACAAGTCAGTGGGCCTCACTACAAACAACCATCGATTTCACGCTGATAAAATCATCATTTGTAATGGCGCATGGGCGAAAAATTTATTCCCCATGGACGAAGTTGAAATACAGCCAGTTCGTGGGCAAATGTTGCTATTTCGGCCAGCAGAAAAAATAATAAACCGCATCATACTTAAACAAAAGTCTTACTTAATTCCAAGACAAGACGGCCATCTATTATGTGGCAGCACAATAGAACATGTTGGTTTTGAAAATGAAATCACTCAAGCTGCACGACATTCTTTACATACTGCTGCAAATCAACTCGTACCCGCTCTATCTTCACTTTCTCCTATAAAACAGTGGTCCGCACTACGACCAGGCACAAAGCGGGTAGCCCCTTATATATGTGAACACCCAACCATAAGCGGACTATATTTAAATAGTGGCCACTATCGCTATGGCATTATTATGAGCATTGCCTCAGCCAGAATTATGAGTGGTTTGATTACCAATTCGCTGAATCAGTCACAAATCACATCTTTTGCGTATTAGATAATGAGTGAATATCTGATCTGACGGGAGGACATTATCGAGTAAATAGACTTTGTCTAATTTATCTCTATAATTTAATGGTATGGATGCTCTTGACCAATTTCCTAAAACCCGTGTTGATGTATTGGATATGTTACGCAAGTCTGGTATCACACCAACTTCTCAACGTATTAAAATTGGTGAAGTCTTATTTTCACGTAAACAACACTTATCTGCAGAGCAAGTTCTCACCGCAGTGAATCAAGATGATGGTGAAGTGTCAAAAGCAACTGTATATAACACACTGGGCGTTTTTGCTAAGCATGGCTTAGTACGAGAAGTCATCGTAGACCCTTCAAAAGTATTTTACGATTCCAACTTGCGCAAGCATTATCATCTATTTTATTCTGATACCGGTGAATTAGAAGATGTCACGCATGAAAGTATACAAATCACTAAATTACCTGAATTACC
>CAZFEP010000126.1:0-3680 GCA_964517365.1 uncultured Thiotrichales bacterium
GATATTGCTTCATCAACACTGTTATCAATAATTTCATGCGCCAAATGGTTGGGGCGGGTAGTGTCGGTATACATCCCCGGTCTTTTGCGAACCGGGTCTAAGCCACTCAGTACCTCAATGTCTGAAGCGTTATATTTGCCTGCCATTTAAATATCCAACTTTAAAACTAAAATTTATTTACTTTATATTTACTATTTTCTTCTAAGCAATTGTAGGAATGAAACTACAACAGTATGCTAACCGAATGATAAATGTTACATCTAATTCGGCAAAAATCTAATATGGCCAATTCTGGCAAGACCATTGCTGATAAGACCGCCCTGGCCATCAACCCACAGGAGAATATTGCTGTATTTGCATCGGCTGGTAGTGGCAAGACTCATCTCCTTGTTCATCGAATTTTAAAACTCTTACTCAGCGATGTAGATCCCTCAAACATCCTTGCGATCACCTTCACTCGTAAAGCTGCAGCCGAAATGCAGGAGCGATTAATGAAAGTGCTGGCAAATTGGGCTACTGCAGATGATGCAAATGTTAAAACCATACTGCAGAACCTTTCTCACCCAAATGATGGCGCAAGCATAGCAAAAGCGAGGAAATTATATGAAGAATTATTATTTTCTGAATATGAAATACGCATCACCACATTTCATGCATTTTGCCAGGACATTCTGAAGCGTTTCGCCATTCATGCCGGCATACCTGCAGGCTTTCATGTTATTGAAACCAATGATGAAGTCAAACAAGAAGCCCGCAAGAAATTATTTAAACACGCACAACAAGGTGATCAAGAATTAAGCAAAGCCCTTTTTACACTCTTAACACATTGCAATACCGTTAATAATGTCAATGAGGTGCTGGATACGTTTATTAATTCAAGAAGTGACTGGAGAAGTTTTACTGAGGATCAAAAACATCCTGCCCTGTATGCACACAATTGTCTCAAAAAGCTCATTTTTCCCAAACAAGACAATCCAAGCACCGATCTAAGTTCACTTACCCATGCATTAGAAGAATACTTAACTTATATATCGGCTCATAACACCAAAACATATCAGTCTTATAGCGCAATACTTTCTTCATTTTTAGAACATCGCCCCATCAAAAGTGCACAATTAAACAACATCACTACTGTTTTCTTTACCAGCAAAATGGAAATGCGGGAAATTAAAGCAAGTAAAACACTAAAGAAAAGTTTAGGAGCAGAAAAATTAGAAGCATTTATTTCTTTGCACACCTCATTATGTGAAGAGATAGCTGATCATTTAGATATTCTTAAAAAAGAGAAGCTGCTCGAATTTAATCAGGCCTGGTTTTATGCCGGACACCAGCTGCTAGAAGAGTACCAAAATTTAAAGTTCAGCCAGCATGCTTTAGATTTTGATGACCTTGAATGGTATACCTATTTACTTCTAAACCAACATGAAAGCGCAGCCTGGATTCAATACAAGTTAGACCAACGCATTCAACATATACTCATCGATGAGTTTCAGGACACCAATCCCACACAATGGAATTTATTATTTCCACTGCTTACGGAATTAGCCATTGACTCACATGAAAATCATAGGAGTTTATTTTTTGTGGGAGATGCCAAGCAATCCATTTATGGATTCCGCCGCGCAAACTCGGATTTACAGTTCACCGCAGCTGAATGGGCACAAGAAAATCTTAATGCACAACTACTTGAAACCGATGATTCATATCGTTCATCGCCAGCCATCATAAACTTTGTAAATAGCGTTTTCTCTCAACCAGACATTGGACTCCCTCACTTCAATTCTCACCATGCAGTCCAGTCGGAGTTATGGGGTCAAGTTCAAGTTAACGCACTCACACAAGCTGAACGCAAAGAGGAAGATTCAATCGAACAACATGTATTTCGTGATCCGTTAAACGAAGCCAGACCCAACACTGAGGACAACAGTCACCAGCTAGAGGGGCAACAGGTCGCAACTAAAATTAGTGAATTGATAGCGAACTTTACACCCATAATGGAAAACCAAACTCCAAGGGCTATCACTTATAAAGATATTATTATTCTTGCTAGAAACCGTACTCATTTAGCCCAACTTGAGCTTGCGTTAAGCGCACAGCACATCCCTTTTAATAGTGTTTATGATCAAGAATTTTTAAGCAAACTTGAAGTTCAGGACGTTCTTTCTCTACTTACATACCTGATTCAATCACATAATGATTTAGCGTTAGCACAAGTATTGCGCTCACCACTATATGGCCTGAATGACCAAGACATGATGGAGATTGCCTGCCAACCTGAAGGCTCTTGGCATGAAAAATTAAAATCTTATGCGCATGCTTCAGACAACACCTTAGCCAAGCAGGCTTATGAACAATTACAAAACTGGCGCAGCCTATCCAACACATTGCCTGTGCACGACTTGCTGGACCACATTTATTTTGAAACCAATATATTAGCCCGTTATGCAAGTAGCCTGCCTAACGAAGATGTAGGTGGCGTACGCTCCCAGGTAATGGATAACCTGATTGCACTCTTACAACTGAGCCTGGATTTGGATGCAGGACGATACTCTAGCATTCAATCATTCTTGAGCTCACTACAAACTACCCAAACAACTATTCATTCTAACAGTGACAAAACTTTACAGGATAACAATGCCGTACAGATCATGACGATTCACTCAGCCAAGGGTTTAGAAGCACCTGTAGTATTTCTTGTTGATACAGGCCCAAAAAAACCCCAACCGCATACTTATAAATCAATTATAAATTGGCCATCACATGCACGTAGACCCGAACAGTTTTTCTTATTAGGGCGCAAAGATAGTGTTGATAAAACTTCTCAATCTATTATTGATCAACAGATAACCACGCATCAGAAAGAAGAGCTGAATTTACTATATGTTGCCCTTACACGTGCAAAGCAATATCTATATATTAGCGGCACGGCTTCTAAAAGATCGCCAGAGAATTCTTGGCACTCTATTATCAGTAACGCACTAGATGAGGTAAATAATAACGAAGATGAACCATTTTGGATCTCTGATTATGGTTCGCCACCCAATGTAGAACCAGAAACCTCTACCCAATCTGTGGCTCAACCAGCCATAACGTATGATTTACAAAGCCCGTTCCCAACACATGAATCAACTGATTCAACCAGTACGCCCACAGATTCACCCGTTAACCAGGATCAAGCAAACTATGGAACGCTAGTACATAAAATATTTGAGCTTTTTGAACCAAACGATTCACTAGACCACGAAACCCTACAACTCGCTGTAGAGTCTTCTCTTGGGATCAAGATAAAAAAAGACGAATTTGAAAGTGCGATTCTTGAAGTTAAACATTGCCTAGACTCAACTGACCTTCAGCAAATATTTAACTCAGCAGATGACCAAGTAATTTTAAAAGAAGTGCCGATCAGCTTCATCAAAAACGGAAAAGTCTTATACAGAATCATTGACCACCTTGTTCTTAACAAAACACAGGCATGGATTATAGATTACAAAACTACCCGGGAAGTGGACATCAATACTATGCAAGCCGCGTCGGAGCAATATCAATACCAGATGGACACCTACCGATACGCAGTAAAAAAACTCTACCCGGAAAAAACGATTCGCGCATCTATTTTATACACCGCTATTCCCGCGCTTTATAATCTAGAAGCTTCCTAGATAATTTCTAAATAATTTCTA
>CAZFEP010000126.1:3780-5423 GCA_964517365.1 uncultured Thiotrichales bacterium
TTTCTATAAACCTTCTAGAAATCTGATAGAAACATCTATAGAACTAGAGCAAATCAAACATGAAGCACTACGCAAATAGAACCCCATGCAGGAAACAGTGGATTAGGACAACAGCGTGCTTTAATTGGCTTTAGCTTGCTCGTCTAACATTGCTGCTAAATCTTTTGCAGGACGGTAACCAGGAATTAATGTGCCATCATCTAAAAGTAATGCAGGTGTACCGGTTACACCCAACTGCTGACCAACACTGAATTGCGAACCAATTGGGTTATCGCAATTAGCTTGTGGCAAACTTTCCCCTGCCTTGGCCTTTGTCATTGAAACTAGTTGATCCTTTGCACACCATACGTTTACTGCTTTTTGAAAAGATGGAGTGTTTGGGCCACTGCGAGGAAACATCATATATCGCACTTTTACACCATAACTGTTCAACTCTTCCATTTCGGCATGTAATTTGCGGCAATAGCCACAATCAATATCGGTAAACACCGTGAGTGTATGACGCGTTTTCTCTGGTGAAAATACAATCATTTCTGACTCATCCAATCCACCCATTAAGCCTTTACGGATATCAGTTCGTGTAGTTTCGGTTAGATTTTCGTTGGTATCCAAATCAACCAATGCACCCTGCAATACATAACGACCGTCACCCGAGGTATAAAAAATATCAGAGCCAAACACCACTTCATACAACCCTTTAATCGCGGTTGGCTTGATGGATTCTGGCTTATCTTGAGGGGCTAATTTCTGTAAGCGTTCATTAATGTTTGCAATATCTTCTGCCTCACCTGCCGATACAATTTGTACAAAAAATATGGCGATGATGAAAGATAACATTAGCTTATACATTGAAATTTCCTATTTAAATTAGAAGTAGATTTGAACTAGTTTAGAACCATAGAAAGTAGGCATTTGTTAACCCTACTATATAGGACCGGAATCTTGGAGAATAATTTCATCCTTTAGAAAGATTAAATTACCCGCTAAACGACTCTTAAATCATGCTAAAAGACTGTCACACCGGCCACATAAGCCAGACAGATCTATTATCGGGCCTATTAGCTAACCTCTTGGATGATGTTTTTGATGCAGCTCTTGCAACCTCGCCTGAGCTACATGGGTATAAATCTGTGTGGTAGATAAGTCACTGTGCCCGAGCAACATTTGAACCACACGCAAATCAGCACCATGGTTAAGCAAATGCGTTGCAAATGCGTGTCGAAGCGTGTGAGGAGATAGATGCTTTGTGATACCTACATTTTTGGAATGCTTTTTAATAAGATGCCAAAACGCTTGGCGTGTCATGGCAGTGCCTCGGTTCGACACAAACAATGCATCACTCTGGCGATTATTTTTCAAGAGATCTGCACGTGCTTCATTAATAAATCGTGAAATCCATTCATTTGCTTGCTCACCAAAAGGAATTAAACGCTCTTTATTGCCTTTACCAGTTACACGTATCACACCATGATTTAAGTTCACTTGAGTTAATGTTAAGCCGGTTAATTCACTGACACGTAGTCCACACGCATATAGCACTTCCAACATCGCTCGATCTCGCATTCCATGCGCTTTTTTAATATTAGGCGCTGCAAGCAAACGCTCCACTTCTTCCTCGGTTAAGGTTTCGGGTAACGGCCTGC
>CAZFEP010000127.1:0-5384 GCA_964517365.1 uncultured Thiotrichales bacterium
CATTCAAGGGTTTCTAGGCTACTTTTTAGAGCAATTTATAGGAATGCCTCGATTTTTATCGGGGCATTTTTTTGTCTGTTGGTTTTTCTTAACTAACAAATGATCATATATAATGGTTACCAATCAGAAGTTGACCAAGCACAAATTCACTGGCTGTATAGGCTTATAAATTTGTCATGCACGTAAATCTGATATATTAAGCAGATGGATAGTAGAACGCATCATCGTGATTTAATAGAAATTTAATTTAATGTAATGCAATGCAATGTAAAGAATGTAATAAAGCGCTGGAAAGCCATATAGATAATGAGCATTTATATGCATGCTGTGGGTTAACCTTGCAAGAGTATGCATTACGTCATCACTTGCCTCTGGATTTATTGCTGAATGCAGACCAGATCAATCAGCAAGACAATATTGCAAGCTATATAAGGCCCACTCAATCATCTAATCAGCAAGCTCAAGATGTACTTGCGGGCCTGTTTATGGCCGATGCAATAAAACAAAGTGATGATTTCACCATCATTACACTTGGAATTCGTAGACTAGAACAATTGCTTTGGTATCAAAAAACTTTGCAAGTAATCGGGTTTCAGTTTAAGCAAGAATATTTTTATGAGAATGATAGTCATCGAGTCATAGCAAAAAACTCAATTAAAGTTCCTACTTCATATTTGCCACCGCGTATAGTAAATAGTTCAGACGAGTCTTTTCTTCAGCAAATTGCAATATTGATCGGGCACATAGGTGAACTACATACTGGTTACTTGTTTGTCGATTTCCCAAATATCGAAGATGCCAAACGTGTTGAGTCTGCATTGGCAAAAAAATATCAAATTCGCTTAACGCCACTTGATGCTTCTGAGCATAAAGATGGTCAGTTAATGAGGTGCGAAACACTTGAAGATACTTCGCGATTAATTGCACTTTTATCTGAATATTTGCAGGATATTCCAAATGCTTGCGAACGGTTTTTTGAACAACATGAAGAAGCCACTGTGGTAAAAGAGTTGGTTTTTGATTCTGCTCATTTTATTACTGATCATCCAGATAAGTGTGTAAATCTTCATGGTGGAAGATATGCGATGAACGTCAAGGTTAAAGACAATATAGATCCATTAACTGGTTTTGTTTTGGATTATGGTTATTTAAAACGCATCGCTAAACAGAAAATCATAGATGAATTAGATCACCATAATTTAAATTATGTATCACCAGAATTATCATGGCGATCTAGCACTGAGCTGTTAAATATATTTATTTGGGAGAGATTAATAGAATATCTTCCTGGGTTAACAGAGTTACAAATATATGAAACTAGTCAGTCTTATTGTACGTATACAGGTCCAAGCTTGGATCAGCTGCAAAAGAAGGGTAAAAGTACTTTATTAAGATACTTCATTGCAGATGATCTTGGTAAATCGTCATTGCGTAATGTATTGAGCCAAAATTCTCATCGGAGGCTTAAAGTGATTGGTTGAGTTGTTGAATATCTTTTCCCGTAATGCTTTTTTTATGTAAAGCAGTGGATACAAGTGCACCCGCAAAGCCACTAGATTTTAATTCTTTAATTTCATTAATATGTTCAATACCTCCACCATAAAAAATATTAAAGTTATGGGTTAATTCATTTTGATTGAGTTCAAGTGGAAAACTACAACCACTTTCAGCGCCAACATTGGTAAGATTTATAACGATTACATCCTTAGGCCATTTTTCTTTGTACTGTAAAAGCTCTTTTAGTCCTAGAAGACAGCCTGCTTTATAATCTAGAGACAAGATAAAATCATGCTGGCTATACTTCTTTAAAGTTGATAAATAACTGTCTAACGAGGGTAATGACTCCGAAGACAAGATGATACGTAGATTCTTTAATTTTGTTTTATGTAAATAATGGTGTATGGATAAATATCCGGTATCGACCCAAATTTCTAAATCAGGAAAGGTGTTGCAAATAGACTCTATAATATCAATATGATTGCCTAGTTGCTCTAGTGCATCTAGATCAGCGATATAGAGTGCTTTAAAATTAAAAACCTTTAATAATCCATTAATAACATCTAAAGGCTCAGGGGAATTGCAAATCTTAGAATGAATTCCCTGATAATTTTTTCTATTACCCGCAATTGCATGAACAACAATGCCTTGGCTTAGATCAATAACAGGAACGGTTAACATAAGAATAATATGAATATACTGATCTTTGAGTATATCACTGGCGGAGGTCTGGTGGGTGAGGTTTTGCCTGCTTCACTTGTAGCGGAGGGTGAGTTAATGCTCAATGCGATAGTGCGAGACTTCTCAGAAATAAGTGGTGTGCAGGTAAATGTATTGCGGGATTATAGGTTGAATACTTGTGAACCAAAGATAACTGATTATGTTGTTACGGAAGAGCATGGTCATGCTGAAATCATCAAAGAAATTGAAAGTGATCTAGATGCTTTATTAATAGTGGCGCCTGAAAGTGGTGGCTTGTTGGCAAAATTATGTAAAGAATATTCACATCGGGAGTTCTTGTTGCTAAATAGTTCAACCGAGTCTATTGAATTAGCAAGCAACAAACTAAATACATACAAACACTTGGCCAAGTTTAATATTGCACAAATTCCAACTTATGAAATCAAAAATATAAAATTAATAGAAGCTGAAAATATTATTGTTAAACCTAAAGACGGTGCTGGCTGTGAAAATGTTTACTTAATAAATAAAGAAAATAAAATAGATGCACGGATTGATATGGGCACTAAAAATGATTATATCGTGCAGCCATATGTGCAAGGTCGACATGCAAGCTTAAGTTTGCTGTGCTGGGATGGGGAATGCAGAATATTGTCTGCAAATATACAAAATATTACTGTAAATAATGAGTGTCTCGAACTGGATGGCTGTCTGGTTAATACTTTACAGCGTGATATTTTTATAAATTTTAGTGCTGATTTGATTAAATCATTTAAAGGTCTGAGAGGGTATGTGGGGGTTGATGTGGTCATAACAGAGGACCAGATTTTATTGGTAGAAATCAATCCAAGGCTAACCACTTCATATGCAGGCTTGAAAGCTGCTTGTGGTCTAAATCCAGCAAAGCTGATTCTGGAAACGTTTTTAAATCAGGGGTTACCAGAATTTGAATTCATACATGATTCAACAACTAGTGTAGAAGTTAAGGCTGAACATGCAGCCTAAAATTGTTGGCTGGGACATTGGAGGAGCGCACATCAAGATTGCTATCATCGATGAAGTCTCTGATGGAAAATTAGTTATTCAAGTATATCAATTTGATTGCCCGCTTTGGAAAGGTATTGATGAATTAACTGCATGTATTAATGAAGTAAAAAATATTATTAATATAGATTATTACACTCATGCAATTACCATGACTGGAGAATTAGTTGATCATTTTAGCAATCGAGAACAAGGGGTTGTTGCTATCATTTCTGAAATGTCTAAGCAGTTGGGTATAAGCAATGTACAATTTTATGCAGGAAATGATAGATATTTAGAGTCCACTCTTGCGGAAGTGCAGCATAGCAAGATTGCTTCAGCAAATTGGTTAGCAAGTGCGCATTATACTGCGTCGAAAATCAAACATGCTTATTTTATTGATATTGGAAGTACCACGACTGATATTGTAGAAGTGCGTGATCACAAGGTGATGAACACAGGCTATTCTGATGAACAAAGGCTTATAGCTAAAGAATTAGTGTACTGTGGGGTAGTTAGAACGCCTGTCTTTGCGCTATGTAATTCAGCACAAGTGAACGATAAAACTATTCCTGTTATTAATGAGTATTTCGCAAATGCTGCAGATGTTTATCGCTTAACAGAAGAATTAGCTGATTATGCTGATCTCAGTGATGCACTTGATGGGCGAAGTAAAGATAAAGTTGGCAGTGCGATCCGTATAGCCCGTATGTTTGCAAATGATTATCAGAATGAAGATCTTGATATCTGGGAGAAGGTGGCGAGGCAGATACGTAGCAATCAAGTTCAATTGATAAAAGATGCGTGTCGACATCAATTCATGAACAAAAGCGTTCCCTTGGCTACACCAATAGTAGGAGCGGGTATTGGGCGTTTTTTAATAAAAGATCTGGCGCAACAATTAGGCAGAGAGTATATAGATTTCGAAGAGTTGTTTGACCAAAGCCCAACTGATCCAGACACTATTAATTCAGGCACTACTCATAGTGATTTTAGAATTGGAGACTGTGCACCTGCGGTAGCCGTTGCAAGTTTAGCGTTATCTAGTACTAATATTGGGAAGTAAACCTGGATGAGTAACTATTTAGTGGCAGATATCCCATACACTCAAGATAGTAGTGTCTTGTTTGATAGATTTGCGGATGAGCCATGGTCGATATTTTTAGATAGTAATCAACCCAATGCAATTCATGGTCGATATGACATTATCAGTTCACGACCAAAAGTTCGTATTAGCAGTAAAAATAACAAAAATAATATTGATTCATGGTCCGAGTCGTTATCTGTTCCAGGGGATCCATTTTCAGTTCTAAAAGAATATCTGAAACAGAATAAGACTATAGATAATGAGTTGAAACTACCTTTCATAGGTGGTGCTATAGGCTACTTTAGCTACGACTTAGGCAGGTCATTAGAAAAAATTCCAATCTCTTCAGAAAATGATTTAGATCTTCCTGATCTTAAAGTCGGTATCTATACATGGGCTATTATTGTAGATCATAAGATAAAGAAATCGGTCCTGGTGGGTGATAAAAATGATTTGCGTACTCGGAGAGAATGGAATGATTTAATACGCTTCGTTACAGATAAAAATTCACTTAAAAAACGTCAAAAATTTAATGTATTGAGCGAAGTTACTTCGAATATGAGCAAAGCAGATTATTCGGATTCATTCGCTAAAATAAAATCGTATATTCGAGAGGGTGATTGCTATCAAGTGAATCTTGCACAACGTTTTAATGCTACGGTTCAGGGTAATCCCTGGGAAGCGTACCAAATGTTACGCAGAATTAATCCGTCTCCTTTTAGTGCCTACTTAAACTATCAAGATTTTCAAATTCTTAGCAACTCCCCTGAACGCTTTTTATCGGTGCATGATCAGATGGTGCAAACAAAACCTATCAAAGGCACACGGCCCAGATCAGAAAATAACGAAATAGATGACGCACTGATGCGTGAATTGATCAATAGTAAGAAAGATCAGGCAGAAAACGTGATGATTGTAGACTTACTTAGAAATGATATAAGTAAAAATTGTGAACTTGGCTCTGTTAAAGTTCCTAAGTTGTTTGATATTGAGAGTTATCCTAATGTGCATCATATGGTGAGTACTATTACAGGAAAGCTTCGTGATAACCGCAGTGCAATTGATTTATTACGAGGTAGTTTTCCAGGTGGGTCCA
>CAZFEP010000128.1:0-5212 GCA_964517365.1 uncultured Thiotrichales bacterium
AATACACTAGCTGAGGATACTTACCTTTAATACGAATACTATAGGTATAGCGATCGATCACTTTTACACCTTCAAGCTTAATCCCACGCAAATCATGCCAACCTTCATTAGGGTCTGGATATACTTCGCTAGCCTTTTTTCGAAACTCATCAAAGCCAACAATGTAATCACGCATTACCCCAGCAATAGGAGAATGTAGATACGGGCTTGCAACTCTTTTAATTTGATAAACATAATCTTCAGCCGTTAATTCTCGTGAACCTGTTGCTTGAAAGTCACTTAATATATGAATACCTTCCAAATCTTTCTCAGTTAAATTTAAATTAATCAAATCACCTTGATCATTGGTTGCAAAAGAAGGATGAGGTTGAAACTGAATACCTTGTTTAATTTTGATTGTATATTCTGAATATTTAATACTTTCTACTGCATTTTCATCCACCAATACTTCATTCTCACCAAAATAACGCACCTCGGGTAATTGGCTAGCCGTAAGAGGCACTAAAGTATATGGGCGTAGTAAATAATGATATTGCAAAGGTGGCTCATATATCTGCGCAATGAATTGATATTCATTAGAGCTATAGGAACTAACCGGATCTAGGCGCTTGGGTCGCTCACTAAATGAAGAATATATGACATTTTCTGAATTGCCACTTTCCTGGTTATCACTAGGATAAGGATTATTCCATGCACCATCGGAACAAGCGCCAACGATTAGCGCCATGAAGGTAAGGATTAGAATTGCGGAACGACTGTTCACTTGATGAGTTTATGATAATCTAACCAAGAAAGATTATTCTTCCCTTAAACATAAATTGAATGGAAGTATTATAGACTGTTTAGCCATAAATGTAGTTCAGTCTTCATAAATCAACCAGTATAACTTTTAACCTCTTTGAAATAATCATACGGAATAAAACATGGGATTTTTAGCAGGAAAACGTGCATTAGTCGTTGGTATCGCAAGTAATCGCTCCATTGCCTGGGGTATTGCGGAAGCCATGAAACGAGAGGGAGCTGAACTGGCCTTTACCTATCAAAATGAAAAACTCAAAAGCCGTGTCGAAAAATTTGCAGCAGAATGTGGTGCAGAAATAATTCTGCCCTGTGACTTAGGGGTAGACGCGGAAATTACTAACCTTTTCACCGAACTTGGCAAGCAATGGGATAGCTTAGACATCCTGGTTCATTCAGCCGCGTTTGCACCCAAAGAGGAACTAGCAGGTGATTTTGTAGACTTAACTACTCGTGAAGGCTCAAAAATTGCCCATGACATCAGTAGTTATAGCCTAACTGCCCTAGCCAAAGCCGCAAGACCACTCATGAAAGGCACCAATGGCGCCATCGTCTCGTTAACCTACATGGGCTCAGTCCGCGCAATGCCAAATTACAATGTCATGGGTCTTGCTAAAGCCAGCTTAGAGGCCAACATCCGTTATATGGCCTATGCTTTAGGGCCGGATGGAATTCGAGTCAATGGTATCTCTGCTGGCCCAATCCGCACCCTTGCCGCTGCGGGAATTAGCGATTTCAGAAAAATGCTCGATCATGTAGAAGGAAATGCACCGCTACGTAAAAATGTAACTATCCAAGAAGTAGGTAACACCGCTGCGTTCTTGTGCTCAGATCTAGCCAGTGGAATTACCGGAGAAATTACCTATGTCGATGCTGGTTTTAATATTGTAGGGATGTCCGGATACAGCTAAATCATACCGGTAAGCTAAGCTCTGGAAACTAATGATGTGAATTGCTGACGAGAAATATTGACCAGTAATAATGGGTAGTATCGCCAGAATAAAGTTGGCAGTTATCATTACGCCAATGCACCAACAAACTTAATACCACTTCCTGCGAATATGTGTTGTCAATAAATTTATTGCTTATGGCTCTTAATAATTAGCGAAATCCAGAATTCTTCATTAACAAAACCATTCCCGCAAGGCTTCCATTCTTGCGGCAAGCCTTCAGCTTGAATTTCTTCCCATGCTTAATTTTCTGCAACATGCACCAAAGTTTCTAACATCAAATCATGTATGTTCTCGATGCCTTTAATATTATCAAATTCAGAAAAGACCTTTTCATTCATGGGTGAAAACTGGCCATCTACCCTTAAAGTTACATCATCACCCGCAAAAACATTCGCACTTTGCAACATATAAGAGTTGTCGGTAACTTTTGATTTTTTAACCCTATTATAAAAATATTCTTAGCCATTAAATTCAGCCGAAAAATATGAACCAACACAAGCTTACTAGATCTGTATATGATCTCAATCTTTAATCAATTATCTTTATTCCAAAACGCAAGTAATTATAGAAAATCAAATTCAACCTTTTTATAATGTTAGTGATTATATCTTTCCAAAAGTTAATGATTCTACATACACAAATACGCTTCTCATACAATTTTCAAATTTAATTCAGATGCTTCTAAATCATGAAGTTGCTTACGTCCTAAACCATGCATTGAAAGGATTATATTGTTGCCATAGTCGCTTAACCTCTAGAATAACTTACTATTCATAAAATTATAACGAATGGTTATAGTCTTAAATCTGTATTAGTCTTTACATAATAGTGACAATATAAAAGAGGATCAAACTTATCAACCATAACAAGCATACGCAACATAACGAAAACCAGATTACAAATTAACCACAGCATTGAATATTTTGTTACTAATGAAATCAGGCTTTATCTATTAGCACTTGCTGCGTTTATTAGGTTCAAGCCCATCTTATTAATAACACTTGATGGTAATAATTACGTCTACGCAACATTGATCAATATTTGGCACCTACCTCGGCGGCGGCGCAGAAATTGATCTATGAGAATTATTGATAGCGACAAGAATTACATATTAATCTTGACAGATAAATATACATAATTATCAATGAAAGACTATCGCTTGCTGAACTTTTATATAAGCTAATTTTTCTTAACAACTATTAAAATACGGAACAGAATGTAATTTAGGTGCGAGAAACTTGGTACTAATAACTACTATTTTAATTACTATTAATTTTAATTACCACAAACTAAGGACAAGAAATAATGAAAAAATTATTAACAATGATTCTTTTAACATTCCTTTTTGCAAGTGCAAACTCCCATGCGGCATGTGAAATAACTAAAGAAAAAGTACTAAGCGCGCAAAATGAGTGGGGGAAGGGCATTGAGTCAATCAGCCAAACCTTCATAAATAAGGGTGACTACAAAGCAAAAGCATCAGAACATATTCACTCACTATATGCATATGGCGAAAATGATGTGCTTTTCAAGCCGACTTTGGCTGCACATGATCAGTTCCGCGAAACATTTGATGAAGCACTATCATATTTTGTTGGTGGCGTGGTCGAAGAAGATCAAGGTTTTGCGATTAGACCCTGGTCTAAAGTTAGATGGGGCACTCCTCAAATCATTACTGATTCTGACTCTGCAGTAGCAATGGGGAATTATTTCTTCACTCCCGATGGAAGCAATGAAGAAATAAAAGTAGAATATACTTTTGCTTACATGAACGATGATAATTGTAACTTAAAGATCACTGCACATCATTCGTCATTGCCTTTTAACCCAGGTAAGTAAAACTCTTACTCAATAATTACTACAAATATATGAAGTCTATAAGAGTTAATGCCGTATACTTCTAGCTGTTATTGATTTTCCAATACCATATAGCCTGATTCCCTTATAAGGAATCGGGCTATATTTTGTAGTAATGAAGTGAGTTACATTTTAATCTAAATAAATGTGATGTTTTTCTTATCTTTAAATAATTATATCCATTCTTAGCAACCGTCAGCTGATGGTGTTTTTTAATACGACATAGTCACCATAATAGGACCGCACTCATAACTAACAAAGCTACTTAGCATATTCTTAAGTGAAATAGTATTTCTCACACTTAGTTTACTAATTTATTATCTAGATTATTACTATAACCCACTAATATAAAAAGGATGAGTCAACATTTAATAATATTAGTTGCAAAACACAATCATAAGCGCAAGATTACCGTGTAACCCACAGAGGTACGCACGATGAAAATAAAAAAAGAAACCATCATTCCCAAACGACATAACGTAATTACTCAGAAAGATATCAGTATTGCTGGAATTTCGATATTCGTATTGGCAATCATCATCACATTATATTTTTTGTATGGGTGAGATCCATGCATAAACTAGTTAGAAATTTTAGAAATTTCAGCATCTTCACCAAATCGCATTAAGCCTACAAAAACGCGATAGAGCACCCATATGTTAATTACGCCCACAACAAAAAAAGCAGCGATCAACAAAGAAATATCTTTAATAGAAGTGTGGTCAGCCTTATAACCTAGAACCATCGCTACAATCACGAATACCATTACCCATATATAGATCATAGTGGTTTTTATTTGCCAATCACCGTGCGACTCAAGCCAGGTGGTTCTTACACCCTCCTTTGTAACACTGTGAAGATACAGTACGAAAATAATAACGATAGGTAGAACTAAACTCACACATAGTAAAATATAAGTCTTTAGCACCTTCTTCTTATTTTCTTCTATATTGTTTTCGTTTTCACTCATCATCAAACGCCCGAGTATTGCCTCATATCATTTAAATAATCTCAAGAAGTTATAATGATCTCACATGTTTATTTGACACATTGATCCCGCCTGGAATATGCAGTTATCACACCTACTATACCTCCAGATAACCTTACTATTTCTCAATATATATCGATTTGTATTCTATACATTACCAAATTATGATTTATATATATTAGTAATAAAGTCATAGACCCTGACGTATTTACATTTTTGATTCGGATCAACCAGATTTGTTCCAAAACGCATAAGAAATTAAAGATAAGGTCTCCCTTCTTTTGATTTGACTTCTTAATGCGTCAACTCCCTAAGCCTGCTTAACATATGTTAGTGGGCTTTTTTTATTTTCCCTCTATTTTGGCCTCTATATCGACTAGAGGGTTTCTTAACATTCCCATAAAAAGTGGTTTTAAATCCCCATACTTTTCTATCCAATCCAAAGCTAATCTCTCAGCCTGTTTCAACTCGTTTGCAGTTAATTTTATTTTCAATGCATTAATCATGTCTATACTCTGCTGTCGCTCATTCTGGCATGCATAAAGAAAATACCACTGCATGGCCTTAACATTATCTACAGGTATACCTTCACCCTTTGCATAACATTCCGCAGCAT
>CAZFEP010000129.1:0-5110 GCA_964517365.1 uncultured Thiotrichales bacterium
CCTTCGCCACAAGAGCCTTCAGCCTTGTCTTTACCTTCGCCGCACTTACCTTCGCCACATTTGCCTTCACCACAACTACCTTCGCTGTCAGAGTCTGCGACCATATAACCAGATGAAAGAGTATTCAATTCAAATGGGTTTACTTCTGCATTAGCAGCACCCATGGTGAGTACGCTGGCTGCAAGGGCAGCGCCCACAGCAATAGATAAAGGCTTAATTTCGTTTTTCTTAGACATGTCTAAATCTCCTAAAACTTCATGTTATTTTGGGTTAAAAAAATTAGAAACATTATAGTTCTAACATTAGAGACCTGCTGGAATGTATTTTTATTACATTACAATAGTATTTAATAAGAAACACTCATACGAATTATCACTAAGCTCTAGGCCATAACTTTTGTATTGGAGCATTTAAGGTTAGATATAGTTCTATGTTGGTGAAAGCATTAAAAAATGCATAAATATCATTAATTTATATTATTTTTTGCTAATGTTCTTTTTACTATACTCGCATAGGTCAAGTATTGTGCATTCGTTACACTTAGGGGTCCGGGCCACGCAGGTATAACGACCATGTAAAATTAACCAATGATGAGCATGTAATTTGAATTCTTCCGGGATGAATTTTTCTAGACCAAGTTCGACTTTCAATACATCTTTGCCGGGTGCAATGCCAGTACGATTTGAAACCCTGAAAATATGAGTATCGACAGCGATCGTAGGTTGTCCGAATACGTTATTGAGAACCACATTAGCGGTTTTTCTTCCGACTCCCGGTAATTTTTGTAATGTTTCGCGGTCATCGGGGATGATGCAATCGTATTCGTCAATTAATAATTTGCAAGTCTTGATAATGTTCTTAGCTTTGCTGTTATATAAACCTATAGATTTAATATATTTTTTTAAGCCAGCTTCACCAAGTGCTAGGATTTTCTGAGGCGTATTAGCAACTTTATATAATTCTTTGGTAGCTTTGTTGACGCTTATGTCGGTGGCTTGGGCAGATAGGATAACTGCTATCAATAATTCAAAAGTAGATTCGTAAACAAGTTCAGTAACGGGTGCTGGAGTGGCTTCTCTGAAGCGTTTAAATATTTCGCTACGTTTATTTTTGTTCATGGATAGTGTTAATTATATGCAGGCCTAACGTTTCATCAGCTCTTGTTTCTTACGCTCAAAAGCAGCTTGTTTAGCTAGCGCAGCATCTTCTAATCTTTTATCGCGTCGATCTTTGTTGGTTCGAGAAAATACAGCAAAAGTTTTTTTTAATTGGCTTTGTTGTTGTTTCGAAGTATCTTTGCATGCTTCACTAAATATAATATTGTCATCAAGCGTGATGCAATCCACGGGGCAGGGTGGCAAGCATAGTTTGCAGCCTGTGCAATATTGGCTCATGACCGTATGCAAATGTTTAGAAGCACCTATGATAGCGTCAAACGGGCAGGCTTTAATGCAAAGTGTGCAGCCGATGCACTCTTGCTCGATAATGCGGGCAATATATTTGCCAGTTGGAATAATTTTTTCGTTTGTTTCCAAACTTTATTTAACGCGCATACCAGGTTTGGCGCCAGTGTCAGGTTGCAAAAGAAATATATCTTTGTCGCCCGGCCCAGCTGCTAACACCATGCCTTCTGACATGCCAAAGCGCATTTTTCGTGGCGCGAGATTGGCGACTACAACGGTTAAGCGTCCTTCAACTTCTTCTGGCGTGTAAGCTGACTTAATACCGGCAAAAACATTCTTTTGTACTCCACCGGTAGGTTCACCAAGATCCAGAGTTAATTGCAAGAGCTTGTCTGCTCCTTCAACATGTTCGGCTTTAATAATTTTTGCAACTCTAAAATCCAACTTTGCAAAATCATCAAAGTTGATTTCATCGTTAATAGGGTCTGATGCTTCAGGGCTAGCATCAACTGGAATGGAATCAACTTTAGAATCTTCAATCATTTTATCTACGGACTCTTTTTCTATACGAGTGATTAAGGGTTTGAATTTATTAATTTCATGACCTTCTGGCATGGGGTTGCCGTCATACAAATTATTCCATGTGAATTCAGTTTTTAAGAAACTTTCTGATTTTGAGGCTAATTCAGGCAGGACCGGTTTAAGGTAACCTATTAATAAGCTAAACATGTTTAACCCAAAGCTGCATACTTGATGCACTTCGGTTTTATACTGGTCTTGTTTTATTCTTTCCCAGGGTTTGTGTGCATCAATTATTTGATTAGCGATATCTGCAAGCGCCATAATTACACGCATGGCTTCTGAGTATTTGCGCGCTTGATAATAGGTTTTAATCTGCTTGTTTTTTTCAACCGCTAGTTCAAAAGCATGGGAGCACTCTTCATTAAAACTAGCAGTGAGTTTCTTGTCATATTTTTTTGTAATAAAGCCTGAGCAACGACTAGCGATATTTACCAGCTTGCCTACCACATCACTATTTACTCTTTGTTGGAAGTCATCCAGATTTAAATCTAGATCACTCACGCCTGGCCCTAATTTTGCAGCAAAGTAATAGCGTAAATATTCGGGCTTTAAGTGATCTAAGTACGTGCGTGCTTTGATGAAAGTGCCACGTGACTTTGACATTTTTGCACCGTCTACAGTTAAGAAACCATGACAGAAGACTGCAGTAGGAATTCTATAGTTCGCACCATGCAACATGGCGGGCCAAAATAACATATGAAAGTAGGCAATATCTTTGCCTATAAAATGATATACCTCAGCTTGACTGTCTTTGTTCCAGTAGCTGTCAAAGGTTATGCCCGAAGTATTAGATGGGCTGTCACAATACTGTTGCAGACTTGCCATGTATCCGACAGGCGCATCTAACCATACATAAAAGTATTTGCCGGGTGCATCAGGAATTTCAAATCCAAAATAAGGTGCATCACGGGAGATGTCCCAATTATTTAAGCCGGATTCAAACCACTCTTTTAATTTGTTGGTAATTTCGGGCTGTAAATTTTCCTGGTTAATCCATTGCTCTAGCATTTCCTTAAAGTCATTAAGTTTAAAGAAGTAATGAAGATTTTCTTTTTGTATAGGTGTGGCGCCGCTTACTGATGAAAACGGATCAATTAAGTCGGCGGGTGTATAGGTTGCACCACATACTTCACAATTGTCACCATATTGATCTTTGGCATGACATTTGGGGCATTCACCTTTTACAAACCGATCCGGTAGAAAAACATTTTCTTTAGGATCAAAAAGATCAGTCACTGTTTTTGTAGTGATGTGACCATTTTCTTTTAAGCGTGAATAGATAGTGGTAGCGTGCTTTTTGTTTTCCTCTGAATGCGTGGAGTGATAGTTGTCAAACTCTATATGAAAATCTGAAAAATCTTGTTCGTGCTCTTTTTTAACTTTGGCAATTAAGTCTTCAGGCGAAATGCCTTCTTGTTGTGCTCGCAACATTATAGGTGTGCCGTGTGCGTCATCTGCACAGATGTAGATGCAGTCATTGCCACACATTTTTTGAAACCGTACCCAAATATCGGTTTGAATGTACTCTACTAAATGACCGATATGGATAGGGCCATTTGCATAGGGTAGTGCACTGGTAACTAGAATGGATTTACTCACAAGATTATTCTTAATATTAAGTATTTAATTTATGTAATTAACTTTATGAAATTTAGCTGGTTATAAAATCGCCATTTATTAGGCGCGGGCTACCTTATCAGTTTGCTTATAAAACCGCTATTTTTGTCATTGAATTTAGTATTGTTATTGTTTGTATTATGCACTTTCAAGCTACTCAAATAGGGATCTTTGCTGTCATATCTAGCGTGATATAGTACACGCCAATTCGTATTCATCCCCATAAATCTAGTAATTAATTCAGGAGCGTAACCAGCATGGCCGAGCTTACCAAAGAGCAAGTAGAAGCTGTACTCAAAGAGATTCAAGACCCATATGTTGGCAAAGACTTGGTAGCTAGCAGTACGGTCAAAAATATTGAAGTGGATGGAGACCAAGTCGCCGTTACGATTAAACTAGGCTATCCAGCAAAAGGCATTGTTGCTGATCTTGCCAAACAAGTTGAAGAAAAATTAGTGGCTGCGGGTGCAGGCAAAGTAGATGCCGATGTGGGTTGGGATATTCAAGCTCACTCTGTGCAAAAAAGCCTCAAGCCGCTTGAAAACATTAAAAATGTAATTGCAGTCGCTTCAGGCAAGGGCGGTGTGGGTAAATCAACCACGGCCATAAACTTGGCGTTGGCACTCTCAATGGAAGGCGCAACGGTAGGCATGTTGGATGCAGATATCTATGGGCCCAGTCAGCCGCGTATGATGGGTGTTAGCGGCCAGCCTAAATCGAGTGATGGTAAAAGTTTGGAACCAATGGAAGCTCATGGTTTGCAGGCGATGTCGATTGGATTTTTAATAGATGAGGAAACGCCGATGATCTGGCGTGGTCCTATGGTGACTCAAGCCTTGGAGCAACTATTAAATGACACACAATGGCGTGGACTGGATTACTTGGTGGTAGATCTACCTCCAGGCACGGGAGACGTGCAGTTAACCTTGGCGCAAAAAATTCCTGTAAGTGGCGCGGTGATTGTCACAACGCCTCAAGATATTGCATTGCTCGATGCGCGCAAAGGCTTAAAGATGTTTGAAAAAGTTGAAGTGCCCGTGCTTGGTGTAGTGGAAAATATGAGTATTCATATCTGTAGCCAGTGTCAGCACGAAGAACCCATTTTTGGTGAAGGCGGCGGTAAGCGCATGGCAGAAGAATCGGGTGTGGATATGTTAGGTGCATTACCTTTAGATATGTCTATCCGTGAACAAGTGGATGGCGGTAATCCAACGGTTGCTGCGGATCCGGAAGGTCGTATTGCAGAAATTTACCGAGATATTGCGCGCAAAGCGGCAGCAAAACTTGCGTCGAAAGGTAAAGACTACAGTGCCAAGTTTCCTAAAATTGTTATTCAGAATACGTAAACCATTTGAAAGGTATTTGCTTATGAAACTTCGTTTGCTGTCCATTGCTTTCATCTCTTTAGCACTACTTGTGCTACAAGGTTGTGGAACGTTAGATAAGCGTTTGAACCCCATACAGCCAAAAGTGTTTATTGACGCGATTGAAATTGAAGATGCAACCTT
>CAZFEP010000130.1:0-4975 GCA_964517365.1 uncultured Thiotrichales bacterium
CCTACACACCCGCATGATGTTGCTGCAAAAATTGATGCATTGATTAGTTTTAGAAAATTACCTGACTCAAAAAGTCTGGCAGCTGCTAACAAACGTATACGAAATATATTAAAGAAGATTGATCGCAGCAATATAGATAATATAAATCAAAGTTTATTTAAAGAAGAAGCTGAAAGCACTTTGTATAAGGCTTTAAACAATTTATCGGATGACGTAGAAACGTTATTCAAAAACCATGACTATGGGCAAGCATTAAGTAGATTGGCTGATTTACGAAAACCTATAGATAGTTTCTTTGATGATGTAATGGTTATGGATAAAGACGAAACACTAAAAGCGAATCGTATCGCTTTGCTATACAAAATTGACTCATTATTTATGCATGTTGCTGATTTTTCCAAGTTACAATCTTAAATTACATAGGAACTTTTCATCATGAGTGAGTTAAAAGCCGTTATTCTTGATCGTGATGGAGTCATCAATGAGGATTCAGAGGAGTTTATTAAGTCACCTGAAGAATGGATTGCAATTGAAGGCAGCTTAATAGCCATTGCAAAGCTTAATCAAGCAAAAGTAAAAGTTTTTATCGCCTCTAATCAATCAGGCATTGCACGTGAATTATTTGATTACAATGCGCTTAACCAGATACATAATAAAATGCTAACAGAACTAGCACAGCATGGCGGGCACCTGGATGGTATTTTTATTTGCCCAGACCTTGAAGCCGAGTGTCGCAAACCAAAAACAGGCATGTTAGTTGAAATAGAAAATCGTGCAAATATATCGCTAGAAAAAGCTCCCTTTATTGGAGATTCTTTGCGTGATGTGCAGGCTGCTATAAATCATGGCTCACAACCTATTTTAGTGCGCACAGGAAATGGATCCGTTACCGCACAGAGCGAGCAGTTGCCACGAAATATTCCTATATATGATGACCTTGCACAAGCCGTGGACTCTTTACTCTCCGAATAAATATCCCGTTAATTATATTAATCACTAATGTTGCAAACTTTACGATCTTTGCTGTTTTTAGCAGGCATGACAGTGCTTACTTTTTTATTCGGCCTTGCATGTCTATTTACTATAGTTCTTCCTTACAGAATGCGTTATCGATTCATAACTACATGGAGTGCTTGTAATTTATGGTGGCTACACATCACTTGCAATTTAAAGTCTGAAATAGTCGGTAAAGAAAACATTCCCGACCATGCCTGTATTGTCATGGCTAATCATCAATCCACCTGGGAAACCTTGGCGCTTGGGCCAGTCTTTCCACCGTTAACTTGGGTAGTGAAAAGAGAGCTATTTTTTATTCCTATTTTTGGCTGGGGCTTAGCACTAACTCAACCCATCGCATTAAATCGCAGTGCAGGCAGAAAGGCGATTGATCAGTTAATTGAAAAAGGCATTGAAAAAATAGCGTCTGGCCGATCAATATTAATCTTTCCCGAAGGTACACGCACACCCCCAAACACTCAACGCAAGTTTAAAATTGGTGGCGCGATGTTGGCCGAGCAATCGGGCGCACCTATTATTCCTGTAGCTCATAACTCTGGGTCATTCTGGGCACGCAAACAACTTACTAAAAGAGCTGGCATAATAAAGATGGTTATTGGGCCAGAGATAACTTCTGAAGGTAAATCTGCTGAACAAATTAATCAAGAAGTCTATGATTGGATAAGTTCCCAACGCGATGTGATTGAGAAGATCTAGTTTAAAACTTATTGAAAATTTACATCTGCATAAGTAAAACTATTGGCTCAACCGAACGAATGAAGTGATGCCTCATACATTCATGGACAGGGGTTTGGGTACTGCTGGTGAATCTGTTCTATATTTTCTAGTACTTCACTTGAAAGCTGCGTATCTACGCTTGCTATATTTTCTTTTAGTTGGTGCATGGAGGTTGCACCAATAATATTTGAAGTAACAAATGGGCGTGTGTTAACGAACGCTAAAGCCATTTGAGTTGGTGAATAGCCGAATTCCTGGGCTAAGGTTACGTATGCAGCTGTAGCATGTACGCCTTGTGGGTTGCTATATCTTGTAAATCGCTCGTATAAAGTTAAACGCGCATCTGCCGGTGTGTTATCGATATACTTTCCACTTAACACACCAAAACCTAAGGGTGAATACGCTAGCAGACCCATTTGTTCGCGATGAGTCACTTCAGCCAAGCCGATCTCATAGGTTCTATTTAACAAGCTATATGGATTTTGAATGCTTACCATCGCTGGCCATGCATTTTTTTGTGCTATTAATTGATATTGCATAGCACCCCATGGAGTTTCATTACTAATACCAAGGTGACGGATTTTGCCTTGTTCCATAGCTTTAACTAAACACGAATACGCATCTTCCATTTGGATGTTTGTATCTGCTGCATCGTTATCATTGTCTTGTTGATAACCCAATGGCCCAAAATAATTTGTATTTCTTGCTGGCCAATGAATTTGATATAAATCTATATAGTCAGTTTGCAAACGTTTAAGACTAGCTTCTAGTGCTGCAGTAATTTGTTTCGGTACTAGCTGCACGCCACCACGAAGATACGGCATCATTCCAGGCCCCGCCACCTTGGTCGCTATAATTATGTCTTTACGTTTCCCTGTATTTTTTAACCAACTGCCAATATATTCTTCGGTTCTTCCTTGTGTATGCTCCATGGGTGGTACTGGATACATTTCTGCCGTATCAAAAAAATTAACCCCTTCAGACTCGGCAAAAGACATTTGCTCATGGGCTTCAGCTTCAGTATTTTGTTCACCAAACGTCATGGTGCCCAAGCAAATCTTACTCACCCGTATTCCTGTTTTACCTAATTCATTAAATAACATTATTATTTTTTACTAATTAAATAATACGAGCACACCAGTGTATCCATATAAACGATTATTAAATATTTCACCATTTGCAAAAAATCCAACTAATGGAAAATCTCCTAATTGATCCTTGATCATATTAAGTTCTTCTGAATGATCGCCAAACTGATAACGACCACGACCCAAACAGCTATAATATAAGCCGCCGCGAGGCGCACCCTGTAATCGCGACTTCATTGTTGCCAACATTCTGAGCATATCGTTGCGCGCACTGTTGCCGTCACGCCGACAAAACATAAAATTACTGCCTTCATATATGTAATCACCCACAGCAATGATTTTCTCTTCTACATCAAAGCCGATAATATTCCGCACCAAATAGTCGCCAGTATCAGAGTATTCAACAGGCAACCCTGCAAATATATATCCTGTTACTTTATTTAGATCTTTAGCTAATACTTCACCAATATCTTCACGCATCACGTCCAATGCAGGCCGACCATCTAGTTCGATTAATAAATTACGATCTGCTTTTGTAATCACATGCTTTTGATCTAATGGCGTGCAACCTTGTGTATGACCGATTACAGTTTTTACCTCAGGTGAAAAAAATATTCCCGATACGCTTCCCTGAACAATACTTTTGGCTACTTGGTAATTTTCAAAATTAGATGAGGTTAAACCACCCACCAAGTAAGCTGAAGGAACGGTTTCAGATATTTTTTCAATTATGTTTGGCGTTGCGGGATTACTTGGGTCACCGTGAATAACCCCAACATGTGGCAGCTCCTCTTTACAATAAGCAGAGATTTCTTCCAATAATTTTTCTTCACTTACTTCATTACTTCCAACAATTGAAAAATGTTTGGGATCTATATCAGCAAGCATCACTGCAAGCGTTGGCTCTTCATACGATTCATCACCCGTGCTACATACGCCTAAGCCGAGAGTGCCTATCCAATGATCTATTCCGGTTTCTTGCTTTAAGCGGCCAAGAATTTCTTCAAGATCTTCTCCAAGTGAATCATTGGCATATAAAAATCCTAGTTGATAGATACCTTGAACATTTCCAAGCTGGAGCAAACAATCATTAACCAGCTTACGTGTATCAGTACTTGTGGCAACCGCAAGTAAAAATGTAGCGCTCATGGCATTATTCTCACATTCATTTACATACCTGACTTCAGTTGAATTATAAATGATGAATTATTCTCTACCCATTTTTTAATCATAGTTTTCATCTCACCTGATCATCACATCATTCCCATTATAATGCTCTTGCAGCAAAGTGAATGGATGGGTCTTAGAAGCTTCATAGATAATAAAAAGCTACAAAAAGCTTTGAGTAATATACATTCATGCCACTCAATTATAGAGTTATCCAGCAAATTTTGTTGGCTTCAGGCAACCGCAAATACCAACTTGATATTCATAGGCAGCTACTCGCAAGATGATCCTTCAATAGCAGAATGAAATCTGAGTGTTGGCTCAAAGCAAAAATATCTATAACTCTATATATTAGCAACGATTAGATTTATGGCTTAATAGTGCTTATTAAGATTGTTAGCTAACTGCACCCATTATTAGCAGTATACCTCGTAGATAAAACCCTAACGATCTAGCCAAAAATCAATATTTAGCGCTATTTATAAAATTTGATTGCGCGTTTAGGAGTATCAATTGATAACAGCACGACAATACACACGTGAACTCATCAGTCGATTTATTCCTTATATGAATTGGATTGGTGAATTAAAGAATCCTCAAACAATAATAAAAGATTGCCTTGCAGGATTAACGGTAGCATTAGTCTTGATACCGCAATCCATGGCCTACGCACAACTCGCAAACCTTCCGGCCTATTACGGTTTATATGCTTCCTTTTTACCCGTAATAATCGCCTCGCTTTTTGGCTCCTCACGTCAATTACAGACTGGGCCCGTTGCAGTGGTTTCATTGCTAACCGCTGCAGCACTCGAGCCATTAGCCACAACAAACCCTGAAGGTTATATTATTTATGCCGCGATACTCGCTTTCATTGTTGGCATCTTCCAATTATCCCTTGGCTTGTTACGCCTTGGAGTACTCGTTGAATTTTTATCTCACTCCGTAGTCATCGGCTTTACTAATGCAGCTGCCATCATCATTGGCAC
>CAZFEP010000131.1:0-4963 GCA_964517365.1 uncultured Thiotrichales bacterium
CAAGCAATGGTATTATTAAAATACGAAGAAATGTCAGTAAGTTAGGTATACTATATGTCACTTTAAATTAACTTCCTGATGTATGCATTTCTTGGTAAATCGATTTTGCTAGATTCTTGCTAATCCCGGGTACTTTAGCAAGTTCTTCTTCACCTGCCTTAGACACGCCTCGCATCCCACCAAAATACTTAAGCAGATTTTGCCGCCGTTTAGGTCCAAGACCTTCTATATTTTCTAATGGTGAATGCATACGTTTCTTGCTTCTGCGTTTTCTGTGGCTGGTAATCGCAAAGCGGTGTGCTTCATCTCGTATTTGTTGTATTAAATGCAGCGCTAAAGAGTGTGGATCCAGGTTGATTTCAGGACCACCATCAGCCGGTATGAGCGTCTCTTCACCCGCTCTTCTTTCTACACCTTTTGATACCCCAATTATTTTAACCCCCTCAACCTGTAATTCTTCTAAAGCTTCTTTTGCCTTACTAACCTGTCCCTTACCTCCATCTATAAACAATAAATCTGGAAGTTTGCCTTCGCCTTTTTTTAGCCTGATATACCTCCTGGTGAGAGCTTGATGCATGGCCGCATAATCATCTCCAGGCTCTATACCTTCAATATTGAACTTACGATAATCAGACTTAACCGCACCCTCTTGCTCAAATACTACGCAAGAGGCTACCGTTGCTTCACCTTGTGTATGACTGACATCAAAGCATTCCATTCGGGTTGGCATATATTCTAGATTTAGCTCTGCTTGCAATGCTTCGAATCGTTGTGCCAACCCAGCTTTTGTCGCTAACTTGCTCTTTAATGCAGTCGTTACATTCTTTTTGGCAATTTCAAGCCAGCGTGCACGTTTGCTTCGTGGTGCATGTGTAATATCAATTTTTTTACCCAATTTGTTACTTAACATTACTTTTAAGACATCTACACCTTCTGGTTGATGACTAGCGATAATTTCTTCAGGAATAGTATGGGTTAAGTAATATTGACCCAGAAATGCCGCCAATATCTTTTCAGGCTTTTCTACTTCTGGCAGCTTAGGAAAATAACTTTTATTCCCCAAGTTCATTCCAGCTCTAATATTGAAAACTTGCACACAGGCAACATCACCTTCATTGGAAACCGCTACGATATCAACATTGCCATCTTCACTACTCACGTATTGCTGTTCGGATACCTCTCTAAGCATGCCAATTTTATCGCGATACCCTGCTGCTTTTTCATAATCCAAGGCATCCGAAGCTGAATCCATTTTCTGTACAAAGCGCTCTATTAATTGATCACTATCTCCATCCAAAAACTCCATTGCCGCATCAATATCTTGCCGATAACTCTCCTCATCTATATAGCCCACACATGGCGCACTACACCGTTCAATTTGATGTTGCAAGCATGGTCTACTTCGATGATTAAAAAAGTAATCATCACATTGCCGAACTTTAAAAACTTTTTGTAATAAGTTCAGTGCATAGCGTGCTGCGTGCACACTTGCATACGGGCCAAAATACCGACCGCTTCTTTTTCTATTGCCACGATAAAAAGTGATTTGCGGGTACTTATGTTTTGAGGAGATATAAATATAGGGATAACTTTTGTCGTCACGTAACAAAATGTTGTAACGAGGCCGATGTTCTTTTATAAGATTATTCTCAAGCAACAACGCTTCTGCTTCCGTATTCGTTACTACAATTTCCATATCACAGGTTTGTGTAAGCATCTTTGCGATGCGTGCACTTGATTGTGTTTTTGAGAAATAAGTACTGACGCGTTTTTTTAAATTTTTTGCTTTGCCAACATAAAGAAATTTTTCATTCTCATCCAGCATGCGATACACGCCAGGGTCCTGCGGAAGTGTTTTTACGAATTGTTTTGGATCAAACTTCAGGTTTTTATGCAGCTCAACCATGAAAATTAGCGCTTATAATGAGTTATTATTTAAGAAGTTCTGTAACTTTCTTAAATACATGTTCGAATTGTTTTTGGGTAAGACGTTTAGTTTGCGTATTATAACGACTACAGTGATATGAATTTATTAATGTAAGGCCATCACCTATTTTATGTATGTTTTCATGACCAAACGAATGTTGACTAAGCTTTAAATCAAAAGAGCGGATTACAGAATCGTGCGCAATTTTTCCTAACGCTAAAATAACATTACCAGATTGCAGTGTTTGCAGTTCATTTTTTAGATAGTTATTACAAATCTTGATTTCTTCCGTAGTGGGCTTATTACCTGGTGGCACACATTTTACTGCATTGGTAATTCTGCAGTTTTTAAGTTTTAAATTGTCATCTGCGCTTACCGAAATAGATTTCGTAGCAAAACCGAATTTAAAAAGCGTTTCATACAATAAAATACCAGCATGATCACCGGTAAAGGGTCGGCCGGTTGCATTGGCACCGTGCATACCGGGTGCTAACCCTACAATCAAGAATTTTGCTTTTGGATCGCCAAATGCCGGCACGGGTTTGCAAAAATAGTCAGGGTATTTCTGCTTAGCACTTTTAAGAAACTCAACCAACCGCGTGCATTTTTTGCAATTCGCTTGATAAACAGACTTAGTCACTGCCACAAACTATCTGACAATTAAAATTTTAATAAAGCAGAACCCCAGGTAAAACCACCACCAAATGCTTCTAGCATAATCATTTCACCTTTTTTAATTCTTCCATCTCGCACCGCTACATCCAGTGCAAGGGGTATAGATGCCGCTGAAGTATTGCCATGTTCCGGCACGGTGACTACCACCTGTTCCATAGGCATTTTTAACTTACGTGCAGTCGCTTCAATAATTCTATTATTAGCTTGATGAGGCACTAACCAATCAATATCGCTTTTCTGAATATTATTTGCAGCGAGGGTTTCATCTACAATTCTACCAAGCGTATTCACCGCCATTTTAAATACCGCATTGCCTTCCATATACACATAAGCTTCACCGGCTTTGAGTTGCTCATAACCTTGAGAGATGCCATGCGGAACGTGTAACAGGTGTTCATAACTTCCATCTGCATGCAAATGGGTAGACAAAATTCCAGGCTCTTCAGAAGCTTCCAGTACTACTGCACCCGCACCATCACCAAATAAAACACACGTGCCACGATCATTCCAATCCAATATACGTGAGAGCGTCTCTGAACCAATTACTAATGCACATTTAGCACTGCCGGTTTTAATAAATTTATCCGCGATGGCTAATGCATACACAAACCCCGTGCATACCGCTTGCACGTCAAAGGCCGCACAACCATGAATATCTAATCGTTTTTGTAACAAGCACGCCGTACTTGGAAATATTTTATCCGCAGTAGTCGTTGCCATGATAATTAAATCTACATCAGCATTCGTTTTGCCTGCCATTTCTAATGCACGTCTGGAAGCATTCACTGCTAAATCACAAGTTGTTTCTCCATCCGCAGCTATATGACGTTGTTTAATACCCGTACGACCTTGAATCCATTCATCAGAGGTGTCGACAATCTTTTCCAGGTCTTTATTGGTGAGCACTTTTTCGGGAAGGAAACTTCCTGTGCCAATTATTTTTGAGTAGGTCATTTTACTTGGTCTTTCCTAATTTACTTAACCAGTATGATTTACCAGAACAGTGCACAAGATCATTGCAGGCTCAGGTTTAGGTTCAGGCTCATGTTAATCTTAGGCTGCATTATCTTGTGATAAATATTCTTCAATTTTAGATTCAATTCTTTTCGGCACTTGCTGACTTGCCTCAATATGCGCAATTTCAATGGCATGTTGGAACGAATACGCATCGGCACCACCATGACTTTTTACCACTACGCCACGCAAGCCTAACAAACTAGCTCCATTATATCGTCTTGGATCAATCCGTTTTTTAAAGGCCTTCAATACCGGCAATGCAAACAGTCCACAAAGCTTGGTAAATATATTTCGGGTAAATTCTTCTTTTGCATAATGTGCAACAATTTTAGCCACACCTTCACTGGTCTTGAGCGAAACATTACCTACAAATCCATCACACACTACAATTTCTACTTCTCCACAATAAATATCATCGCCTTCAACATAACCAATATAATTTAAACCGCTTTGACGCAATATTTGATGTGCTTCTTTAACTTGCTCATTACCCTTTATTTCTTCCTCACCCACATTTAGAAGACCTACTTTAGGATGTGTAATGTCATCCACTGCATTCGCTAAAACAGACCCCATCACTGCAAATTGTAATAGATGTTGGCCACTACAACCCACATTTGCGCCGAGATCTAGCATGTAGGTCTTACCTTGCATGGAAGGCATAACACTTGTGATGGCGGGACGATCAATACCTGGCAAGGTTTTTAATACATAACGCGCTGTAGCCATCAGGGCGCCCGTGTTTCCTGCACTCACTGCAGCATCCGCAGCACCTTCTTTAACAAGGTTAATCGCCACACGCATAGAGGAATCTTTTTTATTACGCAGCGCCTGAGATGGCGGCTCATCCATTTCAACTTTTTGACTGGTGTGATGTACCGCAAGACGTTCATTTGGCTGCACATTTAGCCTTTTCAGTTCGGCATGAATGCTGTCTTGATCACCCACCAATATAAGCGAAACGTCTTGGTGTTCTTCTAGATAGTCTACCGCTGCTTTAGTAACAACCGTTACCCCTACATCACCACCCATTGCATCAAGTGAAATAGTTAAATTGGTCACTGATGTTCTCAGTTAAGAAAGTGAATGAATCTTGTGATTTAATTTAGCAAAGCTAAATTATCGACGAGGAGTTAGATAATAGAAGATTGGATTATCCATTATCTGTTTTGAAGCTTTACTCTTCGTCGTCTTCGAATTCTTCAGGGCTCACAACAACTTGTCGGCCACGATAATATCCATCCGGTGTAACGTGATGACGCAAATGTGTCTCACCCGTCGTTCCATCGATCGATAATGCTGCGGTAGATAAACTGTCATGCCCTCTGCGCATGCCACGTTTAG
>CAZFEP010000132.1:0-4894 GCA_964517365.1 uncultured Thiotrichales bacterium
GCCAAGAAGATTATGTATATGTATGGACTTTAGGTGTTGAAGGAATGGGTGATGGGCAAGACAAGCTTGTTACATTATCTGTAAATCCTGCTGCTGATACTTATGGAAAAGTGGTTAACGTTCTTTCTGTAGGCGGTCGTAATGAAGCACATCACTCTGGTTTAACAGATGATCGTCGTTATCTTTTTGCTGGTGGATTAGACAGCAATAAGATATTTATCTTTGACGTATACACCAACCCAGGTAAGCCAACTCTTCATAAAGTTATTACAGACTTTGTTGAAAAAACAGGTGGCATGGTAGGACCTCACACAATGTATGCATTGCCAGGTCGTATTATGGTAACGGCTCTATCAAATAATGTTGATCATGGTGGACGTACCGGAATGGCTGAATTCACTAATGAAGGTGACTTCATTGCTGCTCACTGGAATCCAACCGATGAAGATCTTCGTGGTGCTGAAAAAGTAGGTAATGTAGCAGATGGATATGGTTATGATATTCGAGCTTTACCACGCCGCAACGTAATGGTGACCTCATCTTTTACCGGTTGGTCTAACTACATGATGGACTTCGGTCAAATGTTAGGTGACCCAGAAGCAATGAAACGTTTTGGTAATACAGTTGTAGTTTGGGATTTACACACACGTAAGCCTAAGAAAGTATTTGAAGTACCAGGTGCTCCTTTAGAAATTCGTTGTGCATGGGGTCCTGAAAACAACTATTGCTTTACCACAACTGCACTTACTTCAAAAATTTGGTTAATTTATGAAGATGACGCCGGTGAGTGGAATGCTAAAGATGTTGGTGAAATTGGCGATCCTTCTAAAGTACCATTACCTGTAGACATCTCCATCACTGCAGATGACAAAGGTCTTTGGGTTCAAACTTTCCTAGATGGAAAGACTCGTTTCTTTGATATCTCAGATCCATTTGCACCTAAGCAAACCTATGAGCACCAAATTGGTGAGCAAGTGAATATGATTTCACAAAGCTGGGACGGTAAGCGTGCTTACTTCACCTCTTCATTGTTAGGTAGCTGGGATAAGACTGGTGAAGCAGATGAGCAATACTTTAAGCTATTCACATGGAATGGAAAGAAGTTAGCGCATGAATTCACTGTAGACTTTTATGAGTTGAAATTAGGTCGTGCACATCAAATGCGTTTTGGTGCATATTCTCTATACTCGCAGAAGCCGAACTCTGGTGGCAAAATGTTGTCACAAACTAAGTAAGGGCTGCATAAGTTACTTAATGTAACTAGCAATCTAAGTTCGAAACAAGGCCGCCCTCGAGGCGGCCTTGTTGTTTCTGATAAGTCTTATATAAAGAGAATTTTCATAGATGAAAGTTTTTGTAATTACATTACTACTCATGCTGATGGTGGGGGGCTGTAGTCAAGAAGACGATGATGCTCCATTACCAAGTTCACATGCTGCACAAGCTGCTGCACAACCTAGAATTGTTGCAGACGGCTGGACGCCAAATTTATCTTTTGATTTGCCTGATCCGGGTACGTATACATTAACGACTATTAATACCGCAGGTGGAGGCACACTGTTAGATACAGAAGGAGAAGAAATTGAGCTGGATAGTTTGCTCGGTGATAAAATAGTATTGCTTACTTTTATATATAGTAGTTGTACAGATTTAAATGGTTGTCCACTTGCAACCGCAGTGTTCTATAAAGTTAAAGAAAAGTTTAAGGACAATCCCGAGCTTGCAGATAAAATAAGGCTCATTAGTATCAGCTTTGACCCTGAGCATGATACACCTGAAATTATGAAACTCTATGGTGCAGGGTTTGAGGGTGGTGAACCAGAGTGGATGTTCTTAACCTCAGTATCAGAAGAAGCATTACGTCCGATCACTGAGCAATACGGGCAGATGGTAATTAAAGCTTATGATGAAAATGGTGAATACACAGGCAGCATGGCACATGTATTACGCGCGTTTCTAATCGATCATTCAAAAAATATCCGTCAGGAATATAGTGTCTCATTTTTGCATGATAAGTTAGTCACCCGAGATATTCAGACACTATTAATAGAAGATGGAACTTTAGATAAGGATTTTGAAATGGAAGTTGTTCAATAATGAAATTAAATCAAACCACCATGGTGTATCTAATTAATGCCGTTATTTTGGTCGGCATAGTGGGGTTGGTAAGTATTTCAGAAAAATTACATAGTGCTACTGAAAATAATGCACAAGATAGTAACCATTACTATGGTCCAGGTGATAACAAGCAAGGTTATGATTCTATAGAATACAAAACCAACACGCTTGATTTGCAAAAGCGTATTGGCAAAAAAGCGGATCTATTAAAATATGTGAGTAACCCGCCATTAGGTTTGCCCGCAGTGCCGGTTCCTGAATATAACCCGATTACAGAAGATAAAGTTTCTTTAGGAAGAAGATTGTTTTTTGATCGTCGTTTGTCCATTAACGATACGTTTTCCTGTGCTATTTGTCATATACCCGAACAAGGTTTTACCAATAATGAAATTCAAACTGCTATAGGCGTAGAAGGGCGCTCCGGGAAGCGAAATGCACCTACGGTATATAACTCAGCGTATTTGCAAATGATGTTTCATGATGGACGTGAAGATTCGCTTGAACAGCAGGTTTGGGCGCCATTATTAGCACGTAATGAAATGGCAAATCCTTCTATTGGACATGTAATCAACAAGCTTAAAGCGATTCCTGAATACCAAGGTTTGTTCGAGAAAGCTTTTGATGGTCGAGGACCAACGATGGAAACGGTCGGCATGGCATTGGCAAGTTATCAACGTACATTAAACACCGGCGATTCGTCATTTGACCGGTGGTATTTTGGTAAGCAAGAAGATGCCGTTACAGAGGCTGTTAAACGTGGCTTTAAAATATTTACAGGTAAAGGTAAATGTAATGTATGTCATCTAGTTAATGATGATTATGCATTATTTGCGGATAACCAATTGCATAATACTGGTTTGGGTTACCAGACTTCAATGGGGAATCATTCAAAGACAACGCGTGTCCAACTAGCGCCAGGTGTTTATGCTGATCTCGATAACGAAATAATTAAAAGTGTTTCAAGGCCTAAGGCAAATGATGTAGGCCGTTATGAGATTACAGAAAATCCTAATGACCGTTGGAAATTTTTAACGCCAATGCTTAGGAACGTTGCGTTAACCGCACCTTATATGCATGACGGTTCGCTATTATCACTCAAAGAAGTGATGAGGTTTTATAATCAGGGCGGAGTGCCAAACGAAGTGCTTAGTCCACTAATTAAGCCATTAGGACTTAGCGAAGAAGAGATGGATGATGTGATTGCATTTTTAAATTCACTAACAAGTGGCAATATAGGAACGCTGGTTGCTGATGCTTTTGCGGCGCCAATTGGTGATCTTGGTCATGATGACCCGAATTGGGTGCACGAAAGTGATGTTAAGTGAACAAAAGAGTAGCTCGTACAAATAAAATGATAGTGCTAACCCGATATATATTTATGCTGGTTTTAGTAATGGGTGTAAATGTAACATTCATTAGCGTACTAAGTGCAGAAGAGGGTCCGTTAATGGAGCCATATCCACCAAACTATGCAGCCAGTAATTTTAAGTTATCTGATATAAACGGTGAGATGCATGAATTGAAAGATTTTCTTGGCAAGTTCGTGCTTATAAATTTCTGGTCTATGTCTTGCAATGTTTGTAAAAGTGAAATGACTACACTGCAAAGTGCTTATGAATTAATTGATTCAGATGATTTGGTCGTAATTTCAGTACATGCAGGTGACCCCACAGATGATGTGGAGTCGGTGTTAACGTTAAATAATATAAAGTACAAGGTGCTATTTGATACTGACTTGCAGTTGGGTGATTGGGGGGTGCCTATTATGCCGACAACATTTGTGGTCGACCCTGAGGGCAGTATTCGCTATAGAGCTGTGGGTACTCGGGTATGGAATTCACCGTTCATGATTGATTTTATTCAGGGCATGCTAGATAGTGGGACGAAGTCATCAACAGTATCTAAGTCCTTATAGTGGCCTTATAGTACGTGGCAATTATGATGCGAACTAATTTGTATTTTTACCATCTAAACGTGTATCAAATGATATTAACCAGGGTAAGCAATTCAATGAGCAGGCTATTTTTTATCACTATTATAAGTTTCTTGTTAGTACCGCCCGCGCTGGCGACAGGTTTAATGGACCCGGTAAGTGGTTCACCGAAGGCTGGCGATTTTAGTCTTGAGAATATAAAAGGTAAAAATTCTAGCTTAAGTGATTATAAAGGAAAGTTTGTGCTTCTTAATTTCTGGGCAACATGGTGTGCACCATGTCGCAAGGAAATGCCTGCAATGGATGATTTGCATAATGAGTTTGGTGGAGAAGGGTTAGAAGTGGTAGGTATTCATGTTGGCCCAAGTTTAGCTGGTGTAAAAAAGTTTTTAGAAGCAGTACCCGTAACTTTTTCTATTTTAATGGATAAAGATATGAGTCTTGCAAGTTGGGATGTGCGCGGGCTGCCGACGACATTTTTGATAAGTCCTGATGGTAAGTTGATATATAAAGCTGTGGGTGAGCGCGAGTGGAATTCACCTGAAATGGTAAAATTTTTAAGAGGGCTTGTAACTAAATATGAGCGTATGGCTGAGGCTGGAGAAGAGTTTGTAGTTCCAACTGAAAATAGTCTTCCTGAAAAGAAATCATTTTTTGCAAGTATGAAAGAAACCTTTGGTTGGTCTTCTGGTGAGCAATGTGACACTAACAATTTGTTACCAAATTAATTCGAATTAAACTTGAATACATCAAAATGGGTTAGTGATTCAGAGTTTGCTAAACCAATCCTCGAATATATTTCTGAACATTTTCCTAATGCAAGCATTGAAGAATGGGAGCATG
>CAZFEP010000133.1:0-4875 GCA_964517365.1 uncultured Thiotrichales bacterium
GAGGGAGGGATTCGAACCCCCGGACGGTTTAACCCGTCAATGGTTTTCAAGACCACCGCATTCGACCACTCTGCCACCTCTCCATAGTGTGGTCATGCTCATATTTCGAGAGGGAGAGCATACCTGATAGTGATAGTGAACTTCTATACCTTGAAATGTCTAAATTAATAGTCAATTTAGACTTGAAATAGCCGATAATACCATTATGTTAATACTATAGATTTTTATTGATAATCCCTTAGGAGAAAGATTCACCATGAGTGACAACCAGTTTTCTACCCGAAACGTTACCCAAGAAAGTGCTTTATCTACCAATAAAGTACTGAGAAACACCTATGCTTTATTGTCTGTGACACTGATTTTCAGTGCTTTCATGGCAATGGCCTCTACCATGATGAACATCGGCTATGGAGCCAGCCTGGCATGCTCATTTGGAGCCCTTGCATTGATTTGGTTTGTACTTCCAAAAACGGCTAATTCAAGTGCCGGTATAGCGGTAGTATTCGCTTTCACAGGTCTGCTAGGCTTTGGTCTTGGCCCCGTGTTAAATCATTATCTCAGCATGTCCAATGGCGGTGAACTAATCGCTACTGCCATGGGTGGTACTGCAATAATCTTTTTAGCACTATCCGGCTATGCTCTAACCACTCAACGTGATTTCAGCTTCTTAGGTGGTTTCTTATTCGCTGGCGTAATTGTAGTCGTGTTGGCATCACTAGCCGGCATTTTCTTACAGATGCCAGGACTATGGTTAGCAATTAATGCAGCAGTGATATTGATATTTAGTGGCTTCATCTTATTCGACACTAGTCGCATCATTAATGGCGGAGAAACTAACTACATTCTAGCGACAACAGGTATTTTCTTAAGTATTTATAATATCTTTACCGCGCTACTTCACTTGATTGGTTTTGCTAACGATTAGACTGTAGATATGAGCGGTTTAGAAATTGGCTACGCTATACTCGCAGTTGCCTTGCTTATTTTTCTTGTGCCAAGAGCTAAGTATTGGCTCAGCAACAGCCCCAAAGCTGAACAGGGAGACTGGCAAGCATTTTTATTACCTATTGCTCTAATCATTCTGTTTGTGGGTGGTTTGATGTGGGCGGTTAGTCGTTAATACTGTCATAAAATCCGAGCATATAAATATAAAAAGCCTCTCATAATGAGAGGCTTTTTTTTGTAAGATATTTTATATTATTTGCTAATCACGAAAATTATTAAACTGTAGAGGAACTCCCAACTTAGCCTCTTTGAGCAAACTCATCACGCTCTGTAAATCATCGCGCTTCTTTCCGGTTACTCTCAGTTTTTCACCCTGTATTGCCGTCTGCACTTTAAATTTAGAATCTTTTATCAACTTGACTATCTTCTTGGCAGTATCTTTTTCGATACCCTGTTTAAGCATAATTTGCTGTCGTGCACACATATTTGCTTCTTCCACTTTACCGCGTTCTAAACACTTCACATCTATGCCACGCTTTGACATTTTAGTTATTAAAATGTCATACACCTGTCCCAATTGATATTCTGACTTCGCTTCAATGCGAATATTAGGCTCCTCATGAGAAACTTTTGCATTAGAATCTTTAAAGTCAAAACGTGTGCTGATTTCCCGACTCGTTTGATCAATGGCATTATTTAATTCATGTGCATCTACTTCAGATACGGCATCAAATGAAGGCATAAATGATATTTCTCCCTACCAGCAGAAAATCTGGCAAAATTACAATATGTCTAGATTAGCGATACTACTTGGAGCTGGCAATGCTGCAGTTGCCATAATTCTTGGTGCCTTTGCAGCTCATGCATTAAAAAACTCTTTAGATCAAAGGATGATCAATGTATTTAATACTGCTGTTGATTATCATTTATATCACTCACTAGGATTAATCGTAGTGGGTTTGCTAATAAATCATCTACATATTTCAAATAAAGTCATCAAAAAGAGTAAAGCATTACACGCTTCCGTTTATTTGATGACAACAGGAATAATTATTTTTTGCGGCAGCCTATATGCATTATCCCTTACCGGTATTACAAAATTTGGAATGATTACGCCCATCGGCGGTATCACATTTATTGCAGCATGGTTATTAGTACTCGTAGCCTTTATAAACAAAACCTCTACAAGCTAATTTAGATCAACGTTTTTTGCATTGTTTCTTCTTCCGTCTTTTCCAAACTTACGACAACCTCATCACCAACGTTAATAACTCCGCCATTTAATACCATTGCATTAATTCCACCATGGTTGCGCATCATATTAAAAGCACCAAAACCTAAAACTTCTTCCATTTTTTTACATGGCGCACAATTGCCGGTAATTTCAAGTACAACATCATTTATTTTAAGTCTATGTTTCTGCAAAATACTTAGATTTATTCCTGATACCACAATATTTCTTCGTAACATTTCAGGCAAAATTTTCTTTTGTGCAAAAGACTCCAAAACGGGAAAATATTCGGCTTGAATCAGTGTAACTTGTCTTTTACTGCCGTGTTTTTGTGCAGATTTATCCCCGGCCAAGCCATGATTGGCCAATAATTCAGCAGTATTAACTATGTTTATTTCTCTACTAACTTTAGTTCGCAAACCAATCCATTCTATTTTTCCAACATATGGGAAATGTTGTTTTAATTTATTTATTGTGGCCATAAAAGTTTTTATGAACTATGATTTAGAATTGCTATACAGTACTCAGCAGCAGGATAGTAGTATTTGTAAAATTGCGGTTAATCAAATAATTGCCAAGTTAAACTACAATTAAAACTAAAAGTTTTATTTGCGAATTCTATGTTAAACTTTATATATTAAGTATTTCTATCTAATAGAATTACAACAGTACACAAACCGAGTCCCCAAACCTACGTTATTTATTTAATGTAGGTTCCGAAGCCAGCGCGCCCCAACCCGCGCTGGCTTTTTTAATTCTAATTATTTATTAACAATCTTCTCCAACCCGCCCATGTAAGATTGTAACGCTTCAGGAATAATTATATTTCCATCTTTATCTTGATAGTTTTCCATAATTGCAACCAACGTTCTTCCAATCGCTAAACCTGAACCATTTAAGGTATGTAATAATTCGGTTTTTTTGGTTAGAGGGTTTTTCCATCTTGCTTTTAATCTGCGTGCTTGAAAATCTAAAAAGTTACTACATGAAGAAATTTCACGATAAGTATTCTGTGCAGGCAACCACACTTCAATGTCATATGTTTTTGATGAAGAAAACCCTAAGTCACCCGTGCATAATGTTACAACGCGATAAGCCAGGTTAAGTTTTTGCAAGATGTTTTCTGCATGTTGTAGCAACTCTTCCAACATACGCCAAGAAGACTCTGGCTTAACCAGTTGTACCATTTCTACTTTTTCAAATTGATGCTGACGAATCATGCCGCGAGTATCTCTGCCATACGAACCTGCCTCAGAACGAAAACAAGGTGTGTGACATACATTTTTAATTGGCAAATCATCTTCTTTAGCAATTCGATCACGCCAGATGTTAGTTACCGGCACCTCTGCAGTGGGAATCAAATAATAATCATTTTCATGATCCAGCTTGAACAAGTCTTCTTTAAACTTTGGCAGTTGCCCGGTTCCGGTAAGACTTTCAGAATTAACAATATAAGGCACATATACTTCCATATAACCATGCTCAGATACGTGAGTATCAACCATAAACTGGATCAATGCTCTATGCAGCTTTGCAATTCCACCATGCATAGTGACAAAGCGACTACCTGTAATCTTTGCACCTGTTTCAAAATCTAAGCCACCAATACTCTCTCCCAAGTCAACATGATCTTTAACTTCAAAGTCAAAACTTGGAACATCTCCCCATTTCTTAACCTCTTTATTGTCATCCTCACTATTTCCATCAGGCACAGACTCATCAGGAAGATTTGGCAATTCAAGCATCCATGCATGCAATTCGTTCAACAATAATTCAAGTTCATGCTCATTGCTTTTTAAATCTTGATTGACTTGCTCCATTTCAGCGAGAATTTCACTAGCATCCTCACCTTTAGACTTTGCTTGGCCAATACGTTTTGAGTTTTTATTACGCAAACCTTGAAGCTCTTCAGTTTGAACTTGCAAGCTTTTGCGTTTTTCTTCTAAAGCAGTAAATTGTTGTTTATCCAGCTGCAAGCCACGGCGACTTAAGCCTTTGGCTACTTCATCAAATTCTGAACGTAATAATTTTGGATCTAACATGGGTTTATAAACATAGATAAATAAATTTTTATAAAAGTTAAGTTAAAGGCAACTAAATGGCACGAGCTAAACTCAAGCCTAGAAAACATGCACACAAACAGGCAGCAACACTAATCAACACATTACTTACCGCGCTTATAAAGTGACCTTGTGTAAATAGGTTCAACGTTTCCAACGAGAAGGTAGAAAATGTTGTAAAACCACCCAATACACCTACTAATACAGCAAATCGCACCTCTTCTGAAACAGAAACTCTCTCAATGAGTGTATAGGATAAAAAACCAATCAATAATGAGCCCAATACATTGATCAATAAAGTACCATATGGAAATGTGCTACCAAACCATTGGCTTGATTGAACATGAATCAAGTATCTCAAAACAGAACCTATTGCTCCGCCTATAGCAACACCCACCAAAATCAAAATTTTCTCCTAAATTGACATGCCTTCGAATATCACGAATGGTATCAATCAATGATATATTGCGATACTAGGAATTAGTTACTATAAAAACTTATTTATTTGATGTCCGGTTTAATATCTACAGGAGAGCTTGCAAAACAGTTTAGGCAAATACTGCCTGATGATGCTGTATTAAACAAAATTGAGCAATTAAAGCCATACGAATGCGATGCTTTAACCGCATATAGGCAGCT
>CAZFEP010000134.1:0-2664 GCA_964517365.1 uncultured Thiotrichales bacterium
TTCTGTTGACTATAGTATATCCACACCACCACGTGGTTGGTTTATCGATTTTGATGTGCCACCACCAGGCAGTAATTCTGGTGTGCAGTTCCCGGGCGAGCGCCCTGTTCGTAATCTCCAGTTACGTAATAATCAATTATTTTTCAGCACCGTTATCCCGCAAGATGGCATGAGCTGTTCAGCAACGTCAGGAGGATTTGGATTAAGTGTGGATCCATTTACCGGAAGCGTGGGTGTTAATGTTATCTTTGATATTAATATTGATGGCTTGTTTGATGAAAATGACAACCTCAACGGTCTCTCTGGCCAAGCTAATATCGTTGTGGGCACGCAATTCGAGAGTTCACCAGGTGATACGACATTTATTGGCGACTATCGTGTAACACAATTATCCAATACAAATGTAGATCGCGTATTAGTGAATCCAGATCTAAATAGTGGTGGCTCAGTGGGTGTGTTGCTAGGCAGACATTCATGGAAAGAGATTAGTAAGTAAAGTCACTTGCTTAAAAACTAAGTGCTTCATTCATCTTTGCTTAAAAAAAGTATTGGCGTCACCCTTATAGAATTAATGATGGTGCTAACCGTCATATCCATACTGGTTGCAGTGGCCTATCCTAGCTTTCAAAATCAAATGATGGAAAACAGAAGAACTGATGGCCAGAAAATTCTTCTTGAGGTCATGCATGAACAGCAGAAATTCTTTTCTAACAATAGCCGATACACAGCAGATCTAGTCGCTGGAGGCACAGTAGGGCTTGGTTATCCTGATCCTAATGGAGATGGAAGCGTCGTATCGGATAAGGAATTTTATTTGGTTACTGCATCAGTTTGTGATGTGCCCACGCCAATTAGTGAATGTGTTTTACTAACTGCGACAGCACAAGGCGGCCAAGTCAGTGATGGTGATCTCACCTATAATTCCCGCAATGAAAAAACTCCAGTATCACATTGGTAGTTATTCCAGAATTTTAATGCTAATTTTTTAGAAAACTACAATCGATCGGTGATACAACTCCGTTCATTGATCGGTATTTTTGACCGCATTCTTGTAACTCATGTCATAGCAATTTGTTCATAGCTGTAAAAATCATATTTGAAGTTTTTACGCATGAAATATAGTGGTTTTTACAACTAAATCGCAATCATAATTCTGCACATTACCGCTCATCGGCGAAAGATGTTGCACTATTTTTAGCTTCATAAACGCTGTTCACGTTTTTAAATCAAGCACTTCCGCTCATCAGAGAATCCAAGCGAGTTACAACGCACTCGTAAAATAATCCTTGTATACCATTGTAAAGTTATTTGCATTATTGGAAGAGAGACTATGTCTCCACAAACTAGGATTTAAATTTAAAATTAATGAACATGCGAATTCAGAAAGGTTTCACGATCATCGAATTGATGACAGCTGTTGCTTTGTTAGCAGTAATGGTTGTTATTGGTGTGCCTTCTTTTAATTCTATTATTAATACTAATGAAACTGCTGCGAATTCAAATGCATTTTTGTCAGCATTGAAGGTTGCAAGAACCGAAGCTACCAAGCGACGCCAAAATATTATTGTTTGTGCTAGTAATAATCAAAGTGATTGTGCTTCGAATGATTGGTCAGATGGCTGGATAATTTTTGAAGACACTAATGATGATGGCGCCGTTTCAGCTGGCCCACCAGCTGAACCAATTATTGATACATATGATTTATCAGATGGATTTGCTGTTTCACGTGCAGGTGGTGGAGCAAATTCAGATCGCATTACATTTTTTGCAACGGGCCTTTCGAACTCCACCGTGGCACAGACTTTTACGGTCTGTAAAGCAGATACCGCGAGCGGAAGAATGTTAACCGTTGAACGTTCAGGTTTAGTAACGGGAACCAATGTTAATTGCCCATAATTAATTAATGACTATGAATAAATTATCAAAATTAATAAACATTAAAGGCGTAACGCTAATTGAAGTATTGGTGGCTATTGTGATAACCAGTATCGGGATTTTAGGTTTTGCCAGCTTGCAATATTTAGGATTGAACAGTAATCAATCTGCATATGCTAGAAGTCAGGCTTCTTTTATTGCATCTGATTTAAGTGAGCGCATGCGTGCAAACATAGATGGCATGAATGAAAACCAATATGCCGGTGCCACTTCAGCAGCTCAAAACTGCGCTGCGGTCCCAGCTAATTACTGTGATGAAAGAAATAATGCAGGTACTGTGCAAGCAGCCGCTGCATGTACTGCAGCACAACGTGCAGCCCATGACATATTTATTGCAACATGTGGATATTCAAGTAATGAATATGCAGATGATGCAGAGAAAACAAGCTTACTCACTGACTTACTTCCAAATGGAAGAATAAATATAGCGTGTATAGATAGTGTTACGACTGATGTGGATGCTTGCACTGATTTTTCAGACCACGTGATCACGGTAACCTGGAGTGAATCAAGTGAAGGTACAGATGCAAACGGGCAATTACAAATGACTGCACCCGCTGATAAGAGTGTTGTATATAGAGTGAGGATTTAGGACGTTGTTATGAAAAATATTACTGGATTTTCACTTGTAGAATTATTAACTGCTTTAGCTATTAGTACCTTAATTGTATTAGGTATCGGCCAAGCCTTTATTAGCCAAAAAGTATCCTATCAAGCACAAAATGGCTT
>CAZFEP010000134.1:2764-4822 GCA_964517365.1 uncultured Thiotrichales bacterium
ATGTATCGCACTACTACAGATTGTTTAGGTGTCGCTACACCGGTTTATGCGGATGGTGAACAGTATGCAAAAAACCGTTATAGCATTGTTAGTGGAAACTTGGTGTGTACTACCTTTGATGAGGCAGACACACAAATCAGTTCAGATGTGTTGGCACGTGGTGTACAAAATATGCAGATCTTGTATGGCTTAAATAATCAATTTGTCTCTGCAAGCACACTAGCTGCTGGAGATTGGGCAAATGTCACAGGCGTTCGCGCAGCATTTTTGGTGAACTCGGTAGATGATACAACAGATTTTACAGACACCAATACTTACGCGCTTTTGAATGCAGATGCACTAGGCCCGTTTAATGATACACAACGGCGCCGCGTATTTACCACCACTTCTACTATGCGTAATCGCCTGGATAGAACGTAAAAAATACGTAAGAACATGAACAAACACATGACCAAAAAATATGAGCAATAAAATGATCAATAGGATTGAAATAAATAAAAAGCAACAACAAGGTGCAGCTTTATTTGTGAGCTTAATGTTTCTATTTTTGATGACTATTATTGGCCTGAATGCACTAAATACATCTACTTCAGATGAGCGTATGGCGTTAAATACACAGCATCAACAGGAAGTATTTCATGCAGCAGAATCTGCAATCAATGTAGCTAAACGTGATACCACCACTTTAGAAACCGCTATTACATCAGGTACTTCTCTAGCTATTGATTACACTGGTCAAAATGATGTCACCGCGAGTGCTCAAGCAACCTATATAGGCTGTGGATTACCTGGTGCTGGCTTTGGTTTAGGTGCGGGTGGTTTTGTTACACACGAATTTGGAATTACTGGAAATGCATCATTAGGTGCATCTTCTGCACAGGCTACTCATTTACAAGGTGTGGACTTATTAGCACCGATGGCTGGTGAGAGTTGTTAAAGGATTAATTTAATGAGATATGGAAATTTTGTTATGAATAACTTCGCAAAAAAACTTTCAACCAGCTTGCTTGTCATGGTGATGATGTTTGTATCGTCATTTCAGGCCATGGCAGACGATACAGAGATATTTTTTAGTTCGGTTAGCTTGAATAGTACCACCAGTATTCAACCGAATGTGCTTATGGTATTAGATACATCCAGTAGTATGAATAATCCGGTAGGTACAACTGGTATGAATCGTCTTGAGCATATGAAAGAAGCGATGCATACAATTTTAGATAACACTAATAATATTAATGTTGGAATCATGCGTTTTCACGGCAAGGGTGGACCCGTTTTATTTCCCGTTGCAGACATTAATGCGGATGTAAATACAGTATTAGGAATCACACCTGGTGCCGCACAAACTTTTAATCGTATAAAAGATAGTGCAGACGATGTTGAAGAGATAGATGTTGCACTCTTTCCTGACTTTGTGTACTCAGATGATGAATTAACCATGGGAAATTCAACAGTGGGTGGAGGTGCTTGTGGTGACGCTGGTAATTCATCTATCAGTATACCCATTAACAACGGTGATGATGATGTAGAAGAAGATGGTGATGGTGATGTAAATGGTACTAGTTCTGACCTTGAGTTAGTTTATGACGGCGGTGCAGACCAACATGTTGGTATGCGTTTCAACTCTGTTAATATTTCCCCAACAGATCATATTATCTGTGCATACATCGATTTTGAAATTGATCAGCCACATAGTAATGATGTAGAGCTTGATATATTCGCACAAGATATTGGCAATGCACCGGCTTTTAACCTTGGTAATAATACCTATGATGTTACAGGCAGAATAAATCCAGGTGACCCAAGTGTATCTTGGGATAATGCGGGAGCGCTTGCTGTAGATGAAACACTAACGACACCGGATATTGCTAGTCTGGTGCAGAATGTTATAAGTAATCCTGGCTGGGCGAGTGGAAACTCAATGGCCTTTATTATTAATGGTACAGGCGAAAGAGAGGTAGAGTCTTATAATGGTGAAGCTTCAGCTGCTCCATTATTGCGGATAGAATACTCTGCGGCAGCGGGTGGATATGCAGGTAACCAAAGGGTAGGTTTACG
>CAZFEP010000135.1:0-4809 GCA_964517365.1 uncultured Thiotrichales bacterium
AGATGGCTTATTTCGAATGCTTGCATGAGTTAAAGCTTATTGTAGATTTAATGTACGAAGGTGGAATTGCAAATATGCGTTACTCAATTTCTAATACTGCAGAGTATGGAGATTTAACACGAGGTCCACGCATTGTTACCGATGAAACCAAAGCCGAGATGAAGAAAATCTTAACTGAAATACAAGCAGGTGAATTTGCCAAAGAATTTATTAATGAGTTTGCGACAGGTGCAAATAACATGCAGTCATTACGTAAAAAAGGGCAAGATCATCCAATAGAAGATGTTGGCGCAAAATTACGTGGCATGATGCCATGGATCAGCGCTAATAAAATCGTAGATCAAACTAAAAACTAGTTTTTAGTTATGCATGACACTTGTTGTCATGAGTTCATATCATGATTCCAATTGCTAGAGAAGTTCGTGTACCTTTAATAGCGATTGGAATTGCACTTGCGTTTATTCATTATAAATATATACCTAGCTTCATTTGGCCGGCATGGTTATTTTATATTGTACTATTATTTTTATTTAGAGATTTCAGTCGAGAGGTTCCTTCTCAGCCATTAGCGATCGTGAGTCCTGTGGATGGCAATGTTGTAAAGGTTGAAGAAATTTATGACCCTTATCTTAAAAGAGTGTCGCAATGTATTCACCTTAAACAAAATGCACTTGGAGAATATAATGTTCATAGTCCATGTGAGGGCAAGGTGGAAAATTTATGGGTGATTTCACCTAGCGAACCTTCGTTCTCCCAGCTTGCATTATTGATACATACTGATGAAGATGATGAAATCATATTTGCAGCTAATCTGAAGTCAATATTCCGTCATGCGATGTGTTCAATGAGTGTGGGCGAGAAGCTTGGACAAGGTCAACGATGTGGATTTATGGCATTTTCTTGTGATATATCAATATACCTTCCTTCAACTGCTCACATAACCATAACGGCAGGACAATCGGTTCGCGCTGGCAGTGACAAATTGGCAGAATTCGTACATGAGAGTAAAAACTAGCTTTGTAAGATGAGTGATTTAAAACAAAAGCCACGCAAAGGTATCTACCTGCTACCTAATTTGCTAACAACGGGTGCGTTATTTGCAGGATTTTATGCGATTATCGCAGCCACTGCGGATCGTTTTGAACATGCAGCGATCGCTATAGTAATAGCAATGTTGTTAGATGGTTTCGATGGGCGTGTTGCACGTATGACGCAAACCAGTACAGAATTTGGTTCTCAGTACGACAGTCTTTCCGATATGGTTTCATTTGGTGTAGCCCCTGCATTAGTAATGTATTTTTGGGCATTGATTCATTTTCAAGGATATCCAGTCATGTCAAAGCTGGGTTGGCTGGCTGCATTTTTTTACACTGCTGCTGCTGCTTTACGTCTCGCTCGATTCAACACGCGAATTGGTGAAGATAATAAAAGGTTTTTTCAAGGCTTGCCGAGTCCTGCAGCGGCAGCTGCGATGGTTGGATTTATTTGGGTATGTCATGATCTGCAATTATCGCGTGCAGATTTTGCAATTCCTGCTTTAATTATTACTATTTTACTGGGTGCGGCGATGGTGAGTAATTTTAGTTACTATAGCTTTAAGGACATTAGTCCTAGTGAACGTGTGCCATTTTATGCTTTATTAGCCATTGTGATGGGTTTCATATTAGCGTCTTTAGATCCCCCCAAGTTCTTTTTTGCATTATTTGCGGTATATGCTTTTTCTGGGCCGGTCACGCATGTTATTCGTTACAGGCGAAAACGCCAAAATCGTGTAATGGCTGAAAACCATGACCTGATTACAGACTCAGATAAAGAAAATACAAACGGTTCTTAATCCTAGGTAGCGCTTAAACCAAGACAAAAAGCCTGTTTAGGATACCGTTGGTAATTTAAGTGTAGAAAATTTTTACAGTTCCAGATATATTCAGCTAATGGATAAAACGTTCTCACAAACTGTTCGTAATGAAGCTGAGGCAGCATTAAGCGCTTCAGTATCGTTGGCAGCGCTCCTATCTTTATTCTTACTGCCGCAGTAGCGGCTATCTAAGCCTGGCGAGGCAATACGTTCAATCATTAATAACCTCATTCTACACTTGCTAGAACCCTTGCTTATTTAGTTATTATTAATAACATTTCAAGTAAAGATATTATAAGTGAGTTTCTATAGAATTCAGTTAATTTCAAGTACAGAATAGATGAGGTCGATCTAGTATTAGCACTAATTTTTAGTGTGTTTATTTAGGAGCAGTACAGTGGCAAGCAAAGAAAAATTAATTATTTTTGATACGACATTGCGCGATGGTGAACAATCACCAGGTGCGTCTATGACGCGTGATGAAAAAGTCAGGATTGCTAAATCTTTGGAGCGTATGAAGGTAGATATTATTGAAGCAGGATTTCCTATGGCAAGTGTAGGTGATTTTGAATCGGTTCAAGCAGTCGCGGCGGCTGTCAAGGATAGTACGATTTGTGGTTTGGCTCGTGCCTTAAATAATGATATTGATCGTGCAGGAGAAGCCTTAAAGCCTGCATATTCTTCAAGAATTCATACCTTCATTGCAACTTCTCCTATCCATATGAAAAGCAAGTTACGCATGTCTGAAGATCAAGTGGTAGAGCAAGCTATTGCAGCAGTGAAGCAAGCGAGGGGGTATACAGATAATGTTGAGTTTTCTCCTGAAGATGCCGGGCGTTCAGAGTTTGATTTTTTATGCCGAGTGATTGAGGCAGTGATCAAGGCAGGTGCGAATACAATTAATATTCCTGATACGGTTGGTTATAATATTCCTCATCAATTTGGAAGTTTAGTTGGTCGTTTGATTGAGAACATTCCTAATTCTGATCAAGCGATTTTTTCTGTGCATTGTCATAATGATCTAGGTTTGGCGGTAGCTAATTCATTATCAGCCGTCTTGCATGGCGCACGGCAAGTTGAATGTACCATTAATGGTTTAGGCGAAAGAGCAGGAAATGCCTCCTTAGAAGAAGTGGTCATGTCTGTGCATACACGCCAAGATGTGTTTGATTGCAAAACGGATTTGGATACCACTCAAATCGTTCCAACTTCACGTATGGTATCCACCATTACAGGTTTCCCGGTTCAACCTAATAAGGCAATTGTGGGTGCTAACGCATTTGCGCATGAGTCCGGTATTCATCAGGATGGTGTACTTAAGGCACGAGAAACCTATGAAATTATGCGCGCAGAAGATGTAGGTTGGGCAGCTAATAAAATCGTATTAGGTAAGCATTCTGGTCGGAATGCATTTAGAACCCGTTTGGATGAATTGGGTGTTAGCTTTAATGATGACGAAGAACTCAATAAAGCTTTTTCTAATTTTAAAGATTTAGCCGATCGTAAACATGAAATTTATGATGAAGATCTGCATGCATTGGTTTCGGATAGTGCTTATGAAGACAATGAATATTGTAAGTTAATATCTTTAAAGGCTCATTCAGAATCAGGAACAACACCGCATGCAGAAATAACACTTACTGTCGATGGGGAAGAGAAAACAGCTGCTTCAGATGGGGGTGGTCCGGTAGATGCAACGTTTTGTGCCATAGAGAATATTGTAGCTAGCCAAGCACAATTGCAATTGTATTCAGTCAATAACATTACAACAGGAACTGACTCGCAAGGTGAAGTAACCGTGCGTTTGCAAAAAGCGGGAAGAATTGTAAACGGTCATGGTTCTGATACCGATATTGTTATGGCTTCTGCAAAAGCCTATTTGCATGCATTAAATAAACTAGTGCTTCCTGATGAAAAACAGCATCCGCAGCATCATGTTTAGTAAAACATAAAGTCATGAACGAAGAAAAACGACTTTACTATCTTGATCAGATGGGTGTGCAAGCATGGACGCCTCAATCTTCAGTTGAATTGGTGGCGGATGAAAGAAATGAAGCTGAACAAATAGATCTAGTGACTGATAAGGCTGGTGTTAATAAAGTCTCTAAGAAAATCTCTAAGAAAGATACTGTTCCTGATATCTCATTATGTAATTTAGATGAATTAAAGCTAGTGATATCAAGCTGCACACAGTGTGAGTTATATCGATCACGAACACAAACTGTATTCGGTAAAGGACATCCCGCAGCAGAATGGTTAATTATCGGTGAAGCACCCGGAGCAGATGAAGATAAAGTAGGCGAACCATTTGTGGGTAAGGCAGGTCAATTATTAACGAGCATGCTTCGGGCGATGGGTTTGGCGCGAGAAGAGGTATTTATTGCCAATGTTTTAAAATGTAGGCCGCCTAATAATCGTGATCCCCAGTCAAATGAAATAAATAGTTGTAGTTCATTTCTTCGCAAACAAATTGAGCTAATTCAACCAAAAATTATTTTAGTAGTGGGTAAAATTGCTGCACAGTCGATACTTACTTTAGAGTTGCCGATTGGAAAAATGCGTGGTCAAAAGTATCTGTATCAAGATACCGGTATACCTGTAGTGGCGACTTACCACCCGGCATATTTGTTACGGAGTCCACAACAAAAACGTAATGCCTGGGAAGATTTAAAATTTGCTCTAGAGGTGCATGCACAACAAGAAAAGAACCATCAAACAGACTAAATAAACTAAATATCGGTCGTTTTCGCTGGATAAATGCTTTATTAACATGAATTTATTACACTATGTGCTATGAGTGCCGTATTTGATTCTCCAACCGAAACCTATCGTTTAATGACAGCGTGCGATCTTCCAGCAGTGATGGAGATTGAATTAAGTAGCTATGAGTTTCCTTGGACGGAAGGTATTTTTTATGATTGTATGCGATTCGGTTACTCATCATGGGTAATAGA
>CAZFEP010000136.1:0-1734 GCA_964517365.1 uncultured Thiotrichales bacterium
ATACACCCGGCGTACAGAAAAACGGTAAGCTTGTAACCGGCTTAAAAAACGATGCAATTAAACAACTTGTATCTGATAACGTGATTAAAGGCGGCATGTTACCAAAAGTAAACTGCGCATGGGATGCCGTAATTGCAGGAGTGAATAGCGCACATATTATAGATGGGCGTGTTCAACATGCAGTCTTACTAGAGTTATTTACCGACCAAGGTGTAGGTACGTTACTCAGCCGCTAATTCTGGATCTTTTAATTCCAGGTAGCGATTAATATCGCCCGCAAAACGCTTTTTAATCACCAGCTTTTCTCTTTCTTTAATGGCTAGGATATCTTTCACATTTGCTAGTTGCTCTTGATAATGAGCCCTACTTTTAACTAACCATGGAGGCGCATTATTTCCATTCGCTTTAAACTTTTGCTCTGAAGTATCTAGCTCTTCAAGTTTTTTGGTAAATTTATTTTTACGTAACTTGGTTATTTTAATTGCAGACTCTACCGTCTCAATACGTTCATCACGCACTAATTCTATGTCTTCTACAGTTAGATACATGGCCATTAACACGCGGTCTCTGTGTTTAGACTTTATAATTTTTTGTTGTTTTATTTCTTCCAGTTTTGCTAATCGTTCGGCTTCTTCTAATTCACCTACTGTCTTAGGTGCTGGGATGGTTTTCACTACCCGACCGGTTTCATTCAGTAGATCCTGTTTCTTTTGGGATTCTGTAGGTGGCAAGCTATCGCTATAGTGAATCGTCCCGCTATCATCCACCCAGCGATAAAATTCGGCGTGCACTACTCCTACCAAACTAACCGCAAGCGTTAGGAAAGAGTAAATAAAATACTTTATGGATAACATATATAACTAATAGATTGCTTAGCTTCGGGGGTAAAATCCAAATAACACATAAATATTACAGTAAATTTTACTACCATATTCCAAGAAGTTAGAGCCAAATTGGCTTATTTAATCGTGAAACTATACTCACTCGTCATGTTTAGAAAAAATCGATGTAGAAGCAACCTTTTCCAATCATTAAACCATAATTATTATAAGGTATTAGATCGGTACTTTCCCAGATAGTTCTTAATATTATCGAGATGTTCGGAATACAAATTATTGGACTCCGAATACTCAATGAGGTCTTTAGCTTTGGCTACACTGATTACCGGTATCTTTAAATCATGTTCAACTTGCCCTACCGCGGACAAAGCATCGATATTTTCTTGTCCCCGCTCTTCTCGATCAAATGCTATAACTACACCCGCGGCCTTTCCATCTGATGGTGCAAGAATTTCAGCCGCTTCATTAATTGCAGTACCCGCTGTAATCACATCGTCAATGATAAGCACTTTACCACTCAGTGCTGCACCGACAATACTTCCCCCATCACCATGTTTTTTAACTTCTTTGCGATTAAAAGCATAGGGATAATTTCTAGCATGATCCCGTGATAGGGTCATGGCTACTGCAGCTACTAGAGGTATGCCTTTATAGGCAGGGCCAAATAACATATCAAACTCAAGATTTGAGTCCACAATAGCTTGCGCATAGAACTGACTTAACTGGTGCAAAGCATTTCCATCATTGAATAAGCCTGCATTAAAAAAATATGGGCTGACGCGACCGGATTTAAGTGTGAATTCTCCAAATTGCATTACGCCCTGTTCAACTGCAAATTGAATAAATTTAGTACTATTTTTCATATTGATATTTACTTATTAATTTCTTAATTGTG
>CAZFEP010000136.1:1834-4781 GCA_964517365.1 uncultured Thiotrichales bacterium
ATTAGTTTGCTTAGATATTTTTATTGATTGATCTTTGCTAGTGTACTAAAAAATAACTTTATTTTATCGAATCTCATTAAAATATGCGCATTATCACTGTCAATGTAAACGGTATTCGAGCAGCTGCACGCAAAGGTTTCTTCGAATGGTTGCAAAAGCAAAAAGCGGATGTCGTCTGTATTCAAGAAACCAAAGCCCAGATTCATCAACTTGAAGATAACCCTATCTTTTTCCCAAAAGGCTACTTTTGCTATTACGTCGATGCGATAAAAAAAGGCTACAGCGGTGTTGCCATATACAGTAAGCAGGAACCAACAAAAATTATACGAAAATATGGTGATGAAGAATTTGATAATGAAGGCCGCTATGTGGAAGTTCAGTTTGAGAATCTTGCTGTGGTTTCTTTATATGCGCCCTCTGGTTCTTCCAGTGAAGAAAGACAAGCCGCTAAATTCCGTTTCATGGATACTTTTATGAAACATCTAAAAAACTTAAAACGGCGCAAAAAAGAATATGTTATCTGCGGTGATTGGAATATTGCCCATAAGGAAATAGATCTAAAAAACTGGCGAGGCAATAAGAAAAATTCAGGCTTCCTGCCTGAAGAACGTGCTTGGTTAGATCACTTATTTGATGAAGTTGAATATGTAGATGTATTTAGAGAAGTTAACCAGAAAGAAGACCAGTACACGTGGTGGTCTAATCGAGGCCAAGCTTGGGCAAACAATGTTGGCTGGCGGATTGACTATCATATTGCTACACCAAAATTAAAACAAACTGCTAAAAAAGTTAGTATCTATAAAGATGAACGTTTTTCTGATCATGCGCCTTTAATTATCGATTACGATCTAAAAATTTGAGTACTGTTTCAAAAAAGATCTCGTGGTCAGCAGCACTTAAGGTTTATAAAGAACCTAAAGTCATCGCCATGCTTTTCTTGGGCTTTTCTGCAGGCCTGCCACTATTCCTGGTGTTTGGAACCCTGTCCATCTGGTTGCGAAGAGAAGGTGTTGACCGCAGTGCCATTGGATTTATCTCTTGGGTAACCTTGTTTTATGGCTTGAAGTTTTTATGGGCACCTCTTGTCGATCGTTTATCCATTCCATTGCTAACCCATGCTTTAGGGCAACGACGAAGTTGGATGTTGACGGCGCAAATAGGTGTAATTTTTGGCTTATGGTGGATGGCCAGTACAGACCCTTCCATACAAATAGGCACCTTAGTACTCGGTGCACTACTCGTAGCGTTTTCTTCAGCAACACAAGATATCAGTATAGATGCCTGGCGCATTGAATCTGTCTCGGTAGACCATCAAGGCGCCATGGCGGGAACTTATCAATTAGGTTATCGATTAGGACTGATTCTCGCATTTGGTGGCGCCGCAACGATCGCAGGTAGTTTTTCTTGGAATATTGCTTATTTCATTATGGGATGTGCAATGTTTGTTGGCGTAATATCTACGTTCATCATTTCAGAACCACGACGTAATATTGATCAGCAAACCTGGAAACAAGAAGAACAAGTTACTTCCTATCTAGATAAAGCCTCTTCATTACCTGACTCATTACGCACCATTATCGCTTGGTTAATCGGTGCCGTGGCGTGTCCATTCATAGACTTCTTTAAAAGAAATGGTGTCATTGCATTATTAATACTTTTATTTATTGGTTTATTTAGAATTAGTGATATTACGATGGGTGTAATGGCAGGACCGCTTTATGTTGATATGGGGTTTACCGATACACAACTGGGTTTAATCAAAGGTACCTTTGGCATTACCGTCACCATCTTGGGTGCATTGCTTGGGGGGGTATTGGTAATGCGTTACGGTGTTTTTGCCATGCTGATCGTTTCCGCACTACTCGTTGTGCTCACTAACCTGGTGTTTGCTTGGATGGCGACTCAAGCAGCTGATATTTATATGCTTGCCATCGTGATCACAGCCGATAATTTAAGCGGCGGAATTGCCGGGTCTACCTTTATTGCCTATTTATCCGGTCTCACCAATCGTGCGTATACCGCTACACAATACGCACTATTCAGTTCTATTATGTTACTTCCCGGTAAATTCATTGGTGGGTTCTCTGGGCAGATAGTGGATCACTTAGGCTATGTTAATTTCTTTATTTACGCCGCCCTATTAGGTGTACCCTCCATATTGCTGGCCATCATTTTGTACTCCAAGAAAGATAAGCTATTTAGAACAAATGCGAGTGCAGATGGTCAAAATACCAAATAAAATTCAACGGGAGCCGACCATGAAGTTCAAGTTATTAACTATTGTTTTTATCACCAGTATTTTCGTCAGCAATGTCGGCGCTAGTTGGTTTGATAAGGCAAAAGATTTATTAGACGAATCGGGTGTTACCGGTTCAACCACTGCTAGCAGCTTAACCGATGGTGAAATTACTTCAGGTCTTAAAGAAGCGCTGAGTGTGGGCTCTGACTTAGTCGTGAATCAACTTGGTGTAAGCGGAGGCTTCAATGCCGATCCAAGTATTCACATTCCACTTCCCAATAGTTTAAAAAAAGTTCAATCCACTTTAGATAAAGTCGGTATGAGTGGAATGTTGGATGATTTAGAAACACGTTTAAATACCGCGGCTGAAATTGCTACACCCAAAGCTAAACAATTATTTAAAAATGCGATTGCCGCCATGAGTCTGGATGATGCACGTAATATCTTGGCAGGTGAAAATGATGCCGCTACCCGCTATTTTCAATCCAAGATGACACCCGATCTTGTGGCTGAATTCACACCTATTGTAAATGATAGCTTGTCTGAAGCTGGAGCAATACAAAGTTACGACAACGCAATTGGTCAATACAAAAAACTACCGCTAGTGCCCGATGCTAAAGCAGACCTAAGTAGTTATGTGGTAGAAAAAGGCATGGATGGAATTTTTCATTACCTTGCCGTTGAAGAAGCCAAAATCAGAACCAATCC
>CAZFEP010000137.1:0-4781 GCA_964517365.1 uncultured Thiotrichales bacterium
CCGTACCGCCTGTAAGAACCGCAATGTCTTGCAACATAGCCTTACGACGATCACCAAAGCCAGGTGCTTTCACTGCACAGACTTTAACGATACCGCGAATAGTATTCACCACTAAAGTCGCTAGGGCTTCACCTTCAACATCTTCAGCAATGATTAATAATGGACGTCCTGCTTTTGCAACACCTTCTAAAAGAGGTAACAACTCACGAATGTTAGAGATTTTTTTGTCGTGCAAAAGAATGAATGGATTTTCCATGTCAGCAGTCATGCTGTCTTGGTTATTAATGAAGTATGGAGACAGGTAACCTCGGTCGAACTGCATGCCTTCTACAACTTCAAGTTCGTTGGTTAATGCATTACCTTCTTCAACCGTAATTACACCTTCTTTACCAACTTTATCCATTGACTCTGCAATGATATCGCCAATAGATGCATCAGAGTTTGCAGAAATGCTACCTACTTGTGCAATCGCTTTGCTGTCTGCACATTTCTTTGACATTTTATGCAAGCTTTCTACAGCAGCAATAACTGCTTTATCAATGCCACGCTTAAGATCCATTGGGTTCATGCCTGCAGCAACCGCTTTCATACCTTCGCGTACAATCGCTTGAGCCAACACGGTAGCAGTAGTCGTTCCATCACCTGCGATGTCTGATGTTTGTGAAGCGACTTCCTTCACCATCTGCGCACCCATGTTCTCGAACTTACCTTCAAGTTCGATTTCTTTTGCTACTGATACACCATCTTTTGTTACGGTTGGTGCACCAAATGATTTATCTAATACAACATTACGTCCTTTAGGTCCTAATGTTGCTTTTACTGCGTTAGCTAGTACGTTGACACCTTGTGCCATACGCTGTCTAGCGTCTTCGCCAAAAAGTACTTCTTTTGCCATGATAATTCCTTCCTAAATTCGTGAATTTAAAACGTTATTTCTTTTCAATGACTGCCATGATGTCGTCTTCACGCATCACTAATAACTCGTCGCCATCTACTTTCACTTCAGTGCCGGAATACTTGCCAAACAAGACTTCGTCACCCTTCTTCACGTCTAATTTGCGAACATCGCCACTGTCGGTAATTTTTCCATTACCTACTGCAACAACTTTGCCTTTAATTGGTTTTTCTGTAGCTGAATCAGGTATTACGATGCCACCAGGACTCGTTTTTTCCTCTTCCATACGCTTGACGACCACTCGGTCATGCAAAGGACGTAATTTCATTAGCGCCTCCTAATAAGGGGTTAATTTAATAGTTTTAAATGGTATTTTTATGGGTGCTACTCATTGTTAGCACTCTCATTCAATGAGTGCTAATCATACGAATGAACTTTTTGAAGTCAAGCGCTTTCTAGAAAAGAGATATTATAAATGTCTGAGCTCAATGACTGGGGTTCAATGACCGAGCTCATATAACAAGGGTTTAATCATCAGAGCGATGTGTGACCTCACCTTCGATGACATTGCCTTGCCTATTACTTGGCCTATTGCCGGACCCATCACCTGGATTATTACCTGCTCTATTGACAGGCTTAGGTCCATTTCTAGGTGATGGGCCGTGAGGAGCTTGCCCAAAACCACCCAGATTAATACCAGACAGTGGATCAGATCCAGGCCCTACTGATCCTGACATTGATGCTGGAATCGGATTAAATCGATTCACTAAAAATGTTGCAATCGGGCGGCGGGTAAACGGCAGCAAACAAATAAAGCCAATCAGATCTGTAAAAAATCCAGGAGTAAGTAGTAGCGCGCCTCCGACCAATAAGGCCACACCTTCTAAAATTTCATTGGCGGGTACCCTGCCCTCATTTAGCGCTTGATTGAAGCGCATGTAGGTTTGTGATCCTTGCGTGCGGAGTAAGGATGCGCCAATTACCGCGGTCAATACTATAAGTGCAATGGTAGGTAACCAGTCGATAATACCTGCCACTTTAATCAACAGGAAAATTTCAATAATAGGAATAGCCAGGAACAAGACCATTAAAATTGGAAAAATTCGGATACGGGCAGAAGGCATATAATTTAGGTTTCTTAAGGTTAGCAAGCTTTGAGGTAAATGCTTATCGCTATAATGATTGCATATACTATTACATCAACTGGCAATATGAGGGCATCAAGCCCAAACTTCAACTGCAAAATTGATAGAAACATAACAGCAAATTAGACCCTTATATATGCACTCACCGATTCTAGTACTGACCACTTTTCCTGATATCGACACCGCTCAGCGGCTAGCGGAAGGATTGGTGCAGGCAAAGCTGGCTGCTTGTGTAAACATTAGCCCTGCAGGGCAATCCATATATATCTGGGAAGGAAAACTTTGCAAGGAAACTGAGCATATGGCGGTCATTAAGACTACAGATAATTGCTACGAGAAAATTGAACAATACATACAAGCACAACACCCTTACGAACTTCCCGAGATTATTACCACTCCAATAAGTAATGGATCAAAAGAATATTTAACCTGGCTAACTAATTGCCTAAACACAAATACTACATTATGAAAATATTACGCATTTCACTGTTATTGCTTTTCACCTTCATCAGCTCAGTTTCCTGGGCTGATAGCCCACTTTCCAGCCTGTCTGGTGAGGAAGAAGAGGAATTTTTAGATCCTGAAGTAGCCTTCGTGGTCACTGCCTCACAAGGTGACGGCAACACCATCAAAACCAACTGGCTCATTCAAGACGGCTACTATTTATATAAAGATAAAATCAGTGTTACCCCTGCAGATGAATCACAAGTTACATTAGGCGAACTTCCGTTACCTAAAGGTAAAGAAAAAGAAGATGAATATTTCGGCCTTATTGTAAGCATTGATCATGAATTTAATGCTGAAATCCCTATTACAAAATTAGCCGCAAATACTAGCAGTATTGATTTAATTGTTAAGTATCAAGGTTGCGCAAAAGCAGGCCTTTGCTACCCACCGATTACTAAAAATATTACGGTTAATTTAGATTCATCTAGTGGTGGGTTGGCAGCCGCAAGTTCAACGGGTACGGGAAGTGCAGATACGGGTTCAGGGTCAGGCACTGGTGTTGAATTTCAATCGGAACAAGACAAAATCGCCGGCACACTCGCATCTGGAAAAATGTTATTTACCATTCTATTTTTCTTCGGCCTGGGTTTACTACTTGCATTTACACCATGTGTATTTCCGATGATTCCGATCCTATCCAGCATTATTGTTGGGCAGGGAGATGACATATCCACCTCAAAAGCTTTTACTTTATCGCTTACCTATGTATTAGCCATGGCCGTTACTTACACCGTCGCAGGAGTAATCGTAGGTTTATCCGGCGAAAATATTCAAGTCTGGTTCCAAAACCCATGGGTACTAAGTGTATTTGCTGGAATATTCGTATTGCTGTCTTTAGCCATGTTTGGCTTTTACGAACTGCAAATGCCTAGCGGCATTCAAAACAAATTAAACAACATCAGTTCAGGCGCCAAACAAGGCTCTTATGTGGGTGCAGGAATTATGGGTTTACTCTCAGCATTAATTGTAGGTCCATGTGTAACGGCACCTTTAATTGGCGCGCTAATATATATTGCAGAAACCGGTAATGCATGGGTGGGCGGAATTGCATTATTCTCATTAAGTATGGGCATGGGTGCACCATTGCTTGCCATCGGCACGTCAGCAGGAAAGATTTTGCCCAAAGCAGGTGCATGGATGGATGCGGTTAAAGCCGTATTTGGTGTATTACTACTTGGCTTAGCCATTTGGATGTTAGAAAGATTTTTACCGGCTCCCATTATTTTATTACTCACAGGTGCACTATTAATCGTCTCAGCCATCTATCTAGGTGCCTTGGATGCTATTAAAGAAGGTGCAAGCGGCTGGTCTAAGTTATGGAAAGGCATGGGACTGATATCGCTTGTCTACGGCGGGATTTTAGTTATTGGTGCTGCAGGTGGAAGCAATAGCTTATTACAACCACTTCAAGGTATCGCGAGTACACAGCAAGTTGCTAATAGCGACACTCATTCAACTTCAGGATCCGAGCATGCTTTACCGTTTCAACAAGTAAAAGGTGTTGATGGATTACAAACAGCACTTGCACAAGCTGCTAAAGAAGGCCGCCCTGTTATGCTAGATTTTTATGCAGACTGGTGCGTATCGTGCAAAGAAATGGAAGCTTTCACGTTCAGCAATGGTGACGTTCAAAGATCTTTACAGAATTTTGTCATGCTACAAGCGGATGTCACGAAAAATGATGCGCAAGACAAAGCACTATTAAAAGAGTTGGGTTTATTTGGGCCACCCGCGATTCTCTTTTATGACAACACCGCTAGTGAGCTGCGTAACTATCGAGTCGTTGGCTTTATGGATGCTGGTAAATTTTCTTCTCATGTAGAAAGCTTCAAACAAACCGGTACGATTGCCTTAAACGACCAATAAATTAACCTTCAGCTGCAGTGACATACCCTATACACTGCATAATATATGAGCAACTATTCATCACAATAAATTTGTGGTCTTTTAGTTGTAAGCTAAATCAGCCTTTGCCGGTCTGTTGTTAATGACGTGTATTTTTGTACGCTGTACTATACTTAGTACATGCCTCAACCACTAAGACCACTCTACAACTGAGAACTTAGCCTATAGTATTTGTATGGATATCAATTTAGATACCGGTAAACTCATTGTTTTTGTAGTGGGTCTGTTATTGTTTCTTGTCGTAGAAACACTTTTCCCTGCACGCCGCTGGCGCAACTCACGTGTAAAGCGCATGACCTTTCATGCCGGTGTCGCGGTATTAAATACCG
>CAZFEP010000138.1:0-4769 GCA_964517365.1 uncultured Thiotrichales bacterium
CTATGTCATCAGTTCGTAAAGTTGTACTCGCCTATTCGGGTGGTTTAGATACCTCGGTAATCCTTAAATGGCTGCAAGAAGTCTATGATTGTGAAGTGGTTACTTTTACCGCTGATATCGGTCAAGGTGAAGAGGTTGAGCCCGCCCGCGCTAAAGCTCAGGCGTTGGGTATTGAAGAAATCTATATAGAAGATTTAACTGAAGAATTTGTTAAAGAGTATGTTTTCCCCATGTTTCGTGCCAACACGATTTACGAGGGTGAGTATTTGTTGGGCACTTCTATCGCAAGGCCCTTAATAGCCAAGCGTTTAGTTGAAATAGCAGCAGAGACCGGTGCGGATGCGGTGTCGCATGGCGCAACCGGGAAAGGTAATGATCAAGTGCGTTTCGAGCTGGGGGCATATGCACTAAATCCTGATATTAAAATTATCGCGCCCTGGAGAGAGTGGGATCTAAACTCTAGAGAGAAATTATTAGCCTATGCGGACAAACACAATATAGCGGTAGAGCAAAAACGTGGCAAAAAATCACCTTATTCTATGGATGCAAACCTTCTGCACATATCTTATGAGGGTGGGCCACTAGAGGACCCTTGGTGTGAGCCGGAAGATGATATGTGGAAGCTTAGTTGTTCACCCGAAGAGGCACCGGATACCCCTGCCTATATTGAAATAGAATTTGAGAAGGGTGATGCAATTAGTATTGATGCTAAAAAGTTATCACCTGCAACATTATTGACGGCATTAAACACCATTGCTTGCGCGCATGGCGTAGGTCGACAAGATATTGTTGAAAATAGATATGTAGGCATGAAGTCACGTGGATGTTATGAAACACCAGGTGGCACTATTTTGCTTAAAGCGCATCGTGCCATAGAATCATTAACGATGGATCGAGAGCTTGCTCACTTAAAAGATGAGCTGATGCCGCGTTATGCCAAACTGATCTACAACGGTTATTGGTGGAGTCCAGAACGCTTGGCTATGCAAACCCTCATTGATGCGACACAGGCAAATGTAAGCGGCACGGTACGTATCAAGTTATATAAAGGTAACGTTTCTGTGGCAGGTAGAAAATCTGATGGTCACAGCTTATTCGATGCTAATATTGCCACTTTTGAAGATGACGAAGGTGCGTATAATCAACAAGATGCAGAAGGTTTTATCAAGTTGAATGCCTTACGCATGAGAATAGCGGCAAAATCTTCTAGACATCGCAGCTAAATCAATTTAAAACATCAACTACAATTATTTATATTGCAAATATTATGGCTAAATATCTTACGTTCTTGACCTTAATTGCATTGCTGACTGGCGGTTGTGCAACCTCGCCCGATTACGAAGCTGATGCAAGAGATCCATGGCAGGGCTTTAATCGAAATGTATATAGTTTTAATAATGCATTGGATCAAGCTTTTTTAGTGCCTGCGGCAGCAAGCTACCGTGCGGTCACTCCAGATATAGCTGAAAAAGGTGTGGCTAATTTCTTCTCTAATCTTGGTGATTTGGGTGTTGCTTTTAATAATACTCTGCAATTTAAATTTATTGATGCTGCTTCCGACCTGGGTCGCATTGTAGTTAACTCGACGATAGGCTTGTTGGGAATTATGGATGTTGCAAGTCGCATGGGGTTAGAAAAACACGATGAGGATTTTGGGCAAACATTGGGGTATTGGGGAGTGGGCTCAGGCCCGTATCTGATGCTGCCATTTCTAGGACCCAGTAATTTGCGTGATGGCCCGGGTAGAGTAGTTGACACTTTGATATATCCTCCGAACTGGGCTGACATCAAAGTTTCAGAACGAAATGGTTTATTTGCTGCCAGGTTGGTAAATCTCAGAGCAGAACTGATGGTTACAGAAGAAAAGGCAAGTGAATTGAGTCGAGACCGGTATGTATTTATTCGTGATGCATATTTGGATAACCGTGAATTCAGAGTCAATGATGGGCAGGTATCGACTGATGATGGCCTATATGACGAGCTCGACGATGAATAAAAAATTTATCTATAGAATTACCTTTTAAGTCTTAATTATATTATTAGCACGTTGTGGGTAAATGTGTAGTCTGTAGTAAATCTGCAGGGCCCTTCAATTCGTTACACAAAACTTGTCTGCCTGACTATCAGAGTGTACGAAAATGTTTGCACGACACCTTTCATGAATATATCCAGTTAGCCGAAGATCGACCAGGTCGATCTGACCTTATAGAGCCACTTGAGCCACAAGAAACTCTCGATACTCCCGACCCACTCATTGCTATAGAGTCATGCAAAACCTCGGCAAATTTCTCAGAGGTGCAATTTAAAGAGCTGGTAAGTAAGGCTTGGATAGAGCAAGCAGAGCGTGTGGTTAAAAATTCTAATCTTGATTCGAATGTAACTAGATCGTTATTGCTTATCGCTGATAAATATAATATTGAAAGTGAAGAGATGGATGAATATTTGATGGTGCGGTTATCAAATGTGGAGCATTTAGAACGTATTCAAAATAATCAAACTATTGTAAATGATTTTGGAAAGGTTGCTGATGATATAGCGCTTATGAAAAATGAGAATATTGTTTGGGTGTTTGAAAATACTACTCGATCAGAACCGCAAAGACATTCACAAGGAAAGCAATGGACAGTATTTAGTTCTGTGCTGAATAATATTTTGATGAGGAAGCGTTATAAAGAGTTAGCCATGAAGGTAGATGAGTCAGGAATTTTGTTAGTGACGGACCATAGCTTGTATTACAAGAGTAAAGAAGTTCAACTACAGACTAAATTTTCGGATATTCATTCTCTCACACCCATGAAGAATGGTATGCGCGTACAAGCAAAGACTACAGGTGCAATGCCCGATACGTATATTACAGGTGACGGCCGTTTCACCTATGCATTGTTACAATATGCACAAAAGCTACTTGCTTAGCTTGTTAACCACCAAATATACGTTTCAACCAATTCATAAGCCCACCACCAGTATTGCTGTGCTGTGAGAGTTTGTTTTGGTCATCTATGGGGTTGGGTCGAGATGCTTCATAATGTCGACGAAGCACAGAGTCAGTAGGGGCTGTATTATCCATTATATTGTCCTCTAGATAGGATGGTAACCATTATAGTAAATGGGGATATTAGGTATTCAAAAACTCTTTAAATACTCTGCCTTAGGGTGCTGTGAGTCAATGCGATTTTGTTAAAGTAATGCAATAGAGTGTTAAATTAGGATAATTAATGCCTTTCTACGTGACCCTAATAAACTGTTATTATGAGTACGTATAAAATAAACAATCATAGTTATGATCTTTAAGGAAATCTCAGGATGAATAAAAAGACCACAGAAGTGCTTGCCGGAGGCAGATATTTTGATGACGACGAAGCACCGAGCGATGATAAAAGTCGTGATACCGAGCTTGAAGGGAATGTGCGAAATATGTTGCGGTTAATTGGCGAAGATCCTGAGCGTGAAGGGTTGCTGGATACACCTAAACGAGTGTCTAAAGCGATGCACTTTTTGACCGGTGGATATCAACTTGGTGTGGAAGACGTGGTACGCAATGCATTGTTTGAAGAGCAATGTGAAGAGATGGTAATTGTGAAAGATGTTGAGTTTTATTCTTTATGTGAACATCACATGTTGCCATTTTTCGGGCGTGCACATGTTGGTTACTTGCCAAAAAATAAAGTCATTGGTTTAAGTAAAATTGCACGTGTGGTGGATGTGTTTGCCAGACGTTTACAAGTACAAGAGCGTCTTACTACGCAAATTGCGAGCGGTCTTATTGAGGTGTTAGATGCGTATGGTGTTGCTGTAGTGCTTGAGGCAAGTCACTTTTGTATGGTGATGCGAGGCGTGCAAAAACAAAATAGTAAAACCGTTACTAGTTCCATGTTAGGTGCATTCCGTGAAGATTCACGTTCACGTTCAGAGTTTATGGAGCATATAAGGGACTAAAATTAGTTACATTATTTGCATAAGATTTTAATATTCAGCAATGGCCCAGCGTGTGAGCAAATTAAATATTTTGTAATGACTGTTAACGACCCAAAGCGGACATAAATAATTCATTGCATATATGGTGAGTCATCCTATAAAGAGAACTCTGGACACTTTTCAAAAGTGGAAGGAAAAAGTAAGTACTACAGGTGACAAGTCACTCATAGAGACACAAATTTCATCGCTAAAGGAAATAGAAGAATCGCTTAGTGAGTACGGGACAATGGGTCATAAAATGAAAATCTTTGAAAAATTAATATCTGATCCATGGATGAACAGTCAACCAGCCTTTGACCAGCTGTATTCCTCATGGAAGGAATTGAAAGAATCATATTCTAAAGAGATTGGTGGCATGACGGTTAACGAACGATTGTGCCATATGGGGTTAATGGAAGAATTTGAACGAGCGGCCGGAAGTCGAGAGAAACTGAGTGCAGTTCTTTATTCGGCATTTTTAACTAAAGATAACATTGAAGCCATCATTTTAAAACACACAGCTCAGCAAAGTGACAATAGCTAATAACATGTAAGAACTTAACGTTATGTCCGCTTATGGCCGAAAGCAGATATTTTAAAAGAAATATTTAATTTGAAAACATCATCCAAGATTCGCCTCATTTTCGCACATCCTTGTGCTCACTAATTGGCTGAAAGCAGACATAAAAAAGGCAGCATAGAGCTGCCTTTTTCTTTAAGCCTTAGTGATTAAATTTTAACTATCTGCAGCAGTCTCTGAAGTTTCATCTGAACGTGTAATCGTCGCTTTGCCTTCAAGTTCATCTACGTAGCTT
>CAZFEP010000139.1:0-4672 GCA_964517365.1 uncultured Thiotrichales bacterium
TAATTTTCCATGATATATTTTGCACGATTAGCTGATGCTACATATGCACCGCGTTGCATGTAAAATTTAGCAACCTTAAGCTCATACTCTGCAAGCTCATTTCGTAAATAGATCATGCGTTGTTTTGCATCATCTGCATACTTGCTATCCGGGAACTTTTCTATGAGGAGCTTGAAGACACCAAATGATTCATGTAGAGATGTAGGGTCATTATTTGAAGGATCTCTTTTAATTACATAGTTAATTAAATTCTTGCCTTTATCAAACGAAATAATACCTTTCATATAATAAGCATAATCTATGCTTGGGTGTTGAGGGTTTAATTGAATGAAACGATTAATGGTAGAAAGAGCAAGGTCAGTATTATTTTGCGTATGGTAGGCGTAAGTTAGCTCTAATTGGCCTTGTTGAGCATAACGACCAAAAGGGTAGCGACTTTCGAGAAGTACATACTGCTCGATGGCTCCAGTAATGTCTTTTGCTAATAATGATCGATGTGCTTTTTTGTATAGCTTTTCAGCAGACTCATCTGCTGCTATTTCGGGATCTTTTTCTTCTTCTTCTTCTTTGCCAAATGGCCACAAAGATGAGCAGCCCGAAATAGATCCAACAATGAGTAGTATTAGTAAGGTCTGCCAAATGGATCTTTTTGTGTTAAATCTATAGTCTTTCATCATATATATAGTATAGCTATTTCAATAAATTCACACAAAATAAACACAAAATAAACATGGAGCGGTCCAAATTTTGAGTAACGAGGTAAAGCTAAAAGGTGTGATTCCCGATGAATGTCAGGGTATACGTTTGGACAATGCTCTAGTGAAATTGTTTCCTGATTTTTCACGTGCTCGTTTACAAAAATGGATAAAAAATGGTGAAGTGAGTGTAAATGGTAAACAATTACGGTCAAAAGACCTCGTTCTGGGTGGCGAAAATATATTGTTAAGCGCGGTGCTAGAGGACGAAGTTTCTCTGGAACCAGAAGATATAAGATTAGATATCATATTTGAAGATGATGAACTGATTGTTATAAATAAACCAGCAGGGTTGATTGTTCATCCCGGGGCAGGTCACCCATCGGGTACGATGGCCAATGCATTGTTGCACTATATTCCGGAAATACGTTCAGTCCCTAGGGTAGGTATTGTGCATCGATTAGATAAAGATACCACTGGATTATTGGTGGTCGCAAAAGATCTAAAGACGCATACGCATCTTGTTGAGCAGTTGCAGCAAAGAACTGTTTCCAGAAAATATATAGCCCTTGTCTATGGTGAGATGATTTCGGGTGGCACGGTTGATGAGCCCATCGGTAGACATTCAGTTGATCGAAAGCGTATGGCGGTAAAACCATCAATGGGTAGACCTGCTGTTACACATTATCGTGTGCGGAATAAATATAAAGGCTTTACCTTGTTAGATGTAAGGTTAGAGACTGGTAGAACTCATCAAATTCGTGTGCATATGGCACATATAAAATTCCCTATTATTGGTGATCGCGTTTATGGGAGGAAAATGAATGCAGGTAAAAATAGTACACTACAGCTACTTTCAGATTTTCCACGTCAAGCACTTCATGCAGCGGAATTATCATTTGTTCACCCTGAAAAACACGAAGAAATATCTTTTTTTGCTCCATTGCCAATAGATTTTCAAAAATTGGTAGATGTTTTAGAGAGTAATCTAAATGATGCTTGACTATATCGTGCCCAATTGGCCCGCGCCTAAAAATATTAAGTGTGTAACCACTACGCGTACTGGTGGTTATAGTAAACAAGAATATCATTCGCTAAATTTAGGGGGCCATGTAAAAGATGATAAAGAAAGTGTCCTGCAAAATAGGCATTTAATTTTAGAAGACCTTAAACTTCCAAGCGAACCCATTTGGCTAGAGCAAGTACATGGTTCATTTGTGCTAAATTTGGCAGAAAATTCACCGATGGATAATGTAGCAGATGCGATGTATTCAAATAAAGTCGGTGATGTTTGCGCAGTGCTTACTGCAGACTGTTTGCCAGTTGCTTTTTGTGATTTATCAGGTGAACACATTTCTGTTGCTCATGCTGGGTGGCGGGGTTTGGAAAATGGTGTGCTAGAAAACACTCTACATACTATGCCTGTTGTTAATGAAAAAATTATATGTTGGTTAGGTCCTGCAATAGGGCCAGATAGCTTTGAAGTAGGTGAAGAGGTGTTTGAGAGATTTATATCTAAAAATAAGACGCATAAAAATTCTTTTATAAAAAAAAATAATAGAAAATATCTTGCTAATATTTATCAGTTAGCAAAAAATATTCTTGCTTCTCATAAAGTTCAAGGTATTTATGGCAGCGGCTATTGCACCTATAATGAGTATGATCGATTTTATTCATACCGAAGAGATGGTGAGACTGGCAGGATGGCCACATTAATCTGGAAGGATGAATAATTAATTATATGTTTTAAAATTATGGTTAACGCTTGTGTTGTTAATCCTATTTTTAATTTCAGGAGCAAGGTGCATAACAATATCATTGGTTAAGTGTTGGCTGTCTCTGAAAATTGGTATGCCGCTATGTGTGACTGGTCGACATTCGTCATTTGGGCATACAAGATCGTTTAAATTTATAATATGTGTATTTTTAAATATTGAGCTAGCGCTTGTTAATAAACTGGTAATATTTTTAGAATGTTCTGAGACTTTTTCTGCAGGGCACTTGTTCATAACTTTAGAGTCATGGTTAGTGCTATCTTTATTAATACCTCTCATTAAACAACTTGGGCCATCATAGCTAAGTGCAGGGGTTCCAGGTATAATAAGTATTTCATTAGTCAATGTTTGGAGTTTTGAGAAAACTCGTTGACTGCCGTCATGCCATTGGCTGTCTGTAAATGGATAATTGCTAGAGTTTCCAAGTATTATCATTTCAGGTTTCAAGTTTTCTAATTCTTTAATAAAGTTATTTCTCCAGACTCTACACACATCATAAGTCTTTCCAATTCTATCGTAAAAGAAATCTTCATCTATCATGGGGCAGGCTGACTTTGTGAAAACTATAAGTCGCCACTTTGTATTAGAGACTATGCTTTCAATAGCTACAAACCATTGTGCAAGGATGCTGTCACCTACAAGCACTACTGTTTTATTGAAGTCGTTATCATTAAAAGTACAAGGTTTTAGCTTGGGGCTGGAGTACCAGCTATCACAACCTAGTGAATAAATGCTAGGTAATGTTGTAGCTATTGTGGTTTCACTTGAACCATTTGCCATCATTTTATTTTCTTGGTGTTGTGAAACCGTGATTGATATAGCTACTATCAATAACATTGACAGTACTGATACGTGAATAGATTTATTGGCTCTAGTTTTGCTGAGTCTTCCTTTCCAAAATGGTACTTCTATATATCTATATGAGAGACTTGCGATTAACAATGATAATGCGCCTAATAAAATAGATTCATTAATATAATTTCCAAAACCATAACTTTCAGCGAATATAATTACTGGCCAATGCCATAAATACCATGCATAAGAACGATCACCAACCCAGACGAGAAAAGAGTTAGTGAGTAATGATTTAGAAGATTGATGATTAGCTAATAATACTAGTGCCGTGCCTATTGATGGTGCTAATGCCCACCAACCTGGGTATGTCATTTGTGAATCTAGAAGTGTTCCACTAAAAAGAATCAATGTTAAACCAAAAAATTGTAATGATGCAGGAGAGAAATATGTTTTAGTTTTCCTTTTAGATAGTACTAGTATTAGTCCACCTAGACAAAATTGCCAAATGCGTGATGGCATTAAGTAAAATGACCATAAGGGTTTTTCAAAAGACCAGTATAAAGAAATTGAAAAGCTGATGAAAATTGTGGTAATGAAAATAATTACAAGTCTATTGTTGATATTATATTTAGGTTTCTTACTTAATATGACTAAGCTTGAAAATATGAATAAAGGCCAAATTAGATAGAATTGTTCCTCAACGGATAGCGACCAAGTATGTAAGAAAATATCTTTAAGTTCTAATTCAGAAAAGTATCCTATTTTAGAAAAGGTAAAATAAAAATTACTGGACCATGTTGACGCATAGATTGCAGATTTTGATTTAGATATCATTTCATATGGTGATAAAATAAATATCGATACTACTAATACAACTCCTATCATGAAAATTAGAGATGGAAGTAAACGCTTTAATCTTCTTGCATAAAAACGAGTAAAATTTATAGTTTTTGTAGAGTTGTATTCCCTTATTAGAATCCCAGTGATTAGGTACCCAGATAATACAAAGAACACATCAACCCCAACAAAACCTCCTTCTAGATAAGGTATGTTTAAGTGAGCAAGCACTACTAGTGAGATAGCGACTGCTCTTAGTCCTTGTAAATCTTGTCTAAAAGAGTGATTGTATTTCTGTGTCATTGCGTGAACGCTTCATGCTCGTAGTAACGTAATATATAACGTACATTCTCAGAGTAATGTTTTTAGAGTATAAGTTATTGAAAGTGTTTTCTTGCCGGTTAATCAACTGGATATATCAGTTCATAAGAAAGAATCCATCAAGATGCTCTTGAATTATGTAAATGTGCCCTAATTCAATAGTCATAAGGTCAATCAACGATAGAGGTAAAGAAAATGCGCATGGATAAATTAACCAATAATTTCCAGCTTGCTTTGCAAGATGCGCAG
>CAZFEP010000140.1:0-1799 GCA_964517365.1 uncultured Thiotrichales bacterium
CTACTTTTGATAGGATATTTGTTTTGCGGAGCGCGCATTATAGGGTGCTTCTTACGTAGGTCAAGCGATTACTTGTGTAGAATTGCTCATTAATTAATTACTATCCCTTATGCCCATGACATCATCCTCAAAATCTCTACCTGCAGCCATTTTAGGCCTCTTTTTAGCCATCGGAATGATGGGTTCAACATGGCTAATCAGCAATGCAATATTTGCGGTTAAAGCTACCGAAAGATTTGTAACGGTTAAAGGTTTTGCAGAAAAGGAAGTGCCTGCAGATTTAGTTATTTGGCCCATTGCCTATTCAGCCGTAGGTGATGATCTTGCTGAAATTCAACAACGCTTAGACAATGATAAACAAAAAATTTCCAACTTCCTTGAAAAACGTGGCTTTACCAGTGAAGAAATTTCTACCTCAATCCCGCAAATTACCGATTATCAAGCACAAGGTTATTCACAACATAATGGCCCGCGCCACCGGTATTCTGCTCAAACCATTCTAACTTTGCGCAGCGAAAAAGTGAGTGCCACCCAACAAGCCATGCAATCTTCGGATGAATTAGTGAAATCAGGCGTAGCGCTGCTACGAAACTATGAAGCAACACCTGAGTTCTTGTTTACCAAGTTGAATAGCATCAAACCGGAAATGATTGCAGCTGCAACCAAAAATGCTCGTGAAGCGGCTGAACAGTTTGCTGAAGATTCAGGCAGCCAGGTTGGCGCAATAAGAAATGCACGTCAGGGGTTCTTTTCAATTAATAATCGAGATCGGTATTCACCGGATCAAAAAATGGTTCGCGTCGTAACCACTATTCAATACTATCTATCAGACAAGTAAAATTTGTCTTATTAGCAAGGCGACATTAGCCATCAACTGATTTCCCACGCTCATCAAGTATTCGATTAGCCACATCAAGTGTGCCCTCTGCATACATACCCATTATCATGGCAACAAAAAAGATCCAGACATTAGTATCACCTGAAATTAATGAAATGATTACCGGACCCGGACACAAGCCTACAATGCCCCAACCCACTCCAAACAACACAGCACCTGCTATGAGTGGCGAATCTACATGAGATGATGGTGCTGGCACGTGAAATTCACTGGCAAACAATGGCTGGTCGCGCCGCAAAATCATCTTATGAAATAGAAGATATACACCTACTGAAGCGATCATAACCAACCCCAAACTAGGATCCCAGTCACCAAAAAAATCGAGAAAACCGATCACTTTTTGTGGCAATGTCATTCCTGACACACCCAGACCTACCGCGAAAAGTACACCAGAAAAAAATACCGCTATATATTTTTTCATTAAAAGCCACCTATCAGGTGGCGCGTAACCCAAGTGGTAATGGCCGCACAACTAAAAAAAATAAACACCGCTACGATTGAACGAACCGATAAGCGTCCAATACCACAGACGCCATGACCACTTGTACACCCGTTACCAATTCGTGTGCCCATACCCACCAAGAAACCAGCTAAAAGTATAGCTGCGCTCGATACATCAATTTCTATAGCCAATGCATCAGGATGCAACCAACGAATCAGTATTGCACCCACTAACATTCCAAGAATAAAGACTACACGCCATAACGAATCGTCTTTTTCAGGATGCAAAATGCCCGAGATGATTCCACTAATACCTGCAATACGGCCGTGAGATAACAGCAGACTAATAGCAGCAAAACCAATAAGGATGCCGCCTATAATTGATAATACGGGTGTAAATTCTTCCATAAATTATTCATTATCCTATATTTATTATTTGTTCTGGTTTTCTGTTCTGGTT
>CAZFEP010000140.1:1899-4643 GCA_964517365.1 uncultured Thiotrichales bacterium
TGTTCTGGTTTTCTGTTCTGGTTATTTATTCTGGTTGGTTAATAATTCGTACTTCGCGCTGTGGGAACGGGAAGCTAATATTATTTTCTTTGAGTGCTTTCCAAATCATCATTTTTAGATCAGCATCCACTCTATTAGCACCATCATCTAAACCCTCCATCCAAAATTCAACCAACACCTCAATACCAGAATCAGCAAAGCTACTAATTTCAGCATCAGGCTGCTCTTCTTGTGACGCATTTGCACCACTAAGCACTTGCGGATGTGAAGCGACTACTTCTTTTAAGATCTCTACCAAACTTTCCATATCGGTATCATACGAAACCTGAAACTCTATCGAATAGCGTTGCTTGATATCTTCATGTGTCCAATTCACAAAACTCGACGTCACAAAAGTCTCGTTGGGCACCATAATGTCTTTACCATCAAAGGTTTCTAAAATCGTAGAACGCATATTCAAAGCCCTTATCGTTCCACCACGCCCGTCTTCTAGCTCAACATAATCACCAACAGTAAGTGACCGATCTAAAAGAATAATTAAACCCGAGATAAAGTTTGAAGCAATCGCTTGCAATCCAAACCCTAAACCTACACCTAATGCACCACCAAACACTGCCAAGGTTGTTAAGCTAATACCCATTACCTGCAGCAGTAATATAAATATTACAAAGAACAAGCCAATTTCAAATAACTTGGCAAATACCTCTCTCGTTCCTACTTCGATATTCTCTTGCTTGCGTATATATTGCTTACCCGTATCGCTTGATTTTCTTCCTAACCAAAATAATATCGATCCGAATATCAGCACACGTACAAAGGCATATAACGAAAACCCGATATTACCGAGCTGTAATTTTATTGAATCCAGATAAGCCGTTACATCATCCAGCCAACCAAATACGTGCAGTACTGCAATTGGAATAACGATCCATTTAACGAATTTTTTTACAATATTACTGCTTGCAAATTGCTTGGTTACAGAATAAATCACTGCAATAACGGCGAGACCTTGCGCTATCTTAATTAACCAAGATTGCTGAACGATCGCTTCACTCAATGCACTTGCTAAGCCTAAGAAAACTAGCGCAAACAGAGAAAATAGAACGCCTCTTAATTTATATAAAAAACCCCGCCACTTACTCATAGATCCCGGCTGAGGGGGTTGCGATCTAGGTTTGAAGTTTTTACCAACCACTTTTGCTGCTAAAAATGCAAAAAATATGGCTACTGCAATGAGCCCAAGCTGGGCATAAAACTGTGGGCTTTGCGCCCACTCCACTATTTGTTCAGAAAATTGCTGAATTTTTAACTGAACGTCTTTTAAATTGACCTTACTTGCAAGCTCAATCGCTTCAGCACCGACTTCGTCAATTACATCAATATCATTTTCTTTTGATTCAGCCATTATAGTGATCTCATTTATTGAAGAGTAACTTTTGCAAATTTACGCTTTCCAACTTGAAATACTGCAGATAATCCCTTTGATAGCAGTAATTTTGGATCTGTAATTTTTTCACCATCCATTTTAACCGCACCTTGTTTGATCATACGCATGGCCTCAGAAGTGCTACTTACTAATCCTGCATCTTTCAATAAATTACCAACCGCAATACTTCTATCTCCAGCATGAATCTCTTGCTCTGGAATATCTTCCGGCATCGCACCTTTTTGGAATCGCTGTATAAAGTCTGCCTGCGCTGCGTCAGCGGCTTGCTGATCATGAAAACGCACTATAATTTCTTCAGCTAGTTTGAACTTAATATCTCGTGGGTTAGATCCTTCTTTAACTTCTTTTCTCAAGCCCTCAATTTCTTTGATCGATCGGAAACTTAGCAAATCAAAGTAGCGCCACATTTTTTCATCATCAATGCTCATAATTTTACCAAACATGTCATTGGCTGAGTCTGTGATCGCGATATAATTATCGAGTGACTTAGACATTTTCTCAGAACCTTGCGTATACCCTTCTAAGATCGGCATCGTCATAATCACTTGTGGTGCTTGGCCATTTTCTTTTTGTAATTCACGACCAACAAGCAAATTAAATTTTTGATCGGTTCCCCCTAGCTCAACATCAGATTTGAGCTCAACCGAGTCATACCCCTGAATTAACGGATAGAGAAACTCATGGATGGCGATGGGCTTTCCACCTTTGTAACGCTTATCAAAATCATCACGCTCCAACATACGTGCTACCGTCATTTTACTCGCGAGTTGGATCATGGATGCAGCAGATTTTCCTTCCATCCAACTAGAATTAAAGACCACTTCAGTTTTAGCGGGGTCTAGAATTTTAAAAATTTGATTTTTATAGGTCTCGGCATTTTCAAGCACATCATCCTTTGTCAGAGGAGGACGCATTGCGCTCTTACCAGTTGGATCTCCGATCATGCCAGTGAAATCGCCTATTAAAAATAAGACATGATGGCCTGCTTGCTGAAATTGACGCAGTTTATTGATCAACACCGTATGCCCCAAGTGTAAATCGGGTGCGGTGGGGTCAAATCCTGCCTTAATACGCAAGGGTCGCCCTTGCTTAAGCTTGGTCTTCAGCTCATCAAGCACCAGAACTTCGTCTACCCCTCGAATCAATTCTTCTAATTGCATGTCTGGGGCCATATTAGATACATTTTCAGTCATTTTTCACCTTTTCAAACCAAACACCCATAACGAACGACCGATTAGTGAACCGTCTATATAGAAGTCTAATGAGTCTTGTTAAATTCATTGACCAATGGGCACAA
>CAZFEP010000141.1:0-4521 GCA_964517365.1 uncultured Thiotrichales bacterium
GGCTTACTGCGGCCCGGCTATGAGTTACTCATGCCGGGCCTTGGTTATCCAGGAACAGGAAAATTTTAAACCACCTTGATTCTTGAATATGTGTTCAGCATATATTCGACATCATAGATTGGGCCAGAGATTGAGTCAGATTTGTTGAGTAATAGTACATAACCAATAATGAAGCAAGAATGATTTGGTAAGAATAACAGGCAAGTAATACAAAATTATGTCATTAGGTTTAATAGGTAAAAAAGTAGGTATGACACGCATCTTTACAGATGCGGGTGTTTCTGTACCGGTAACTGTCGTGCATGCACCTGCAAATCGTATTACACAAGTGCGCACACCTGAAGTGGACGGGTATCACGCAATCCAAGTTACTTATGGTGACAAGAAGCCTTCAAGAATCAATAAACCTACTACCGGCCAATTTGCTAAATCAGGTGTTAAGGCAGGTAGAGGTCTACGTGAATTTAGACTAGAAAAAACACCAGCAGAAATACTAAAAGTGGGTACTGAACTGGATGCAGCACTTTTCACAGTGGGACAAAAAGTTTCAGTGGCAGGGGTGAGTAAAGGTAAAGGTTTCCAAGGACCAGTTAAGCGTCATAATTTCCATATGCAAGACGCAACGCATGGCAACTCAATCTCGCATCGTGCGCATGGTTCAACAGGTCAATGTCAAGATCCTGGTCGTGTATTTAAGGGCAAAAAAATGGCAGGTCAAATGGGTAATGTCCGTGTGACTACAAAAAATTTAGAAGTTGTACAAATTGATACTGAAAAAGATTTGTTGCTTATTAAAGGTGCTGTTCCAGGTGCACCAGGTGGTGATGTAGTCGTTAAACCCTTGATCGCTAGTGAAATAAATCTGCCTTCTGATGAAGAGCCGGTAGTTGAACCAGAAATAGAACAAGAAGCAGCTGCACAAGATGCAGCTGAAGATAAAAAAGAGTCTTAAGAAAACATCATGAAATTATCACTAGCTAACTCTAAAACTACTGTTGATGTCTCAGATGACATTTTTGCGCGTGAGTACAACGAAGATCTAGTGCACCAAGCTGTTACTGCGTATTTAGCGGGTGGTCGTCAAGGAACAAAAGCCAATAAAAGTCGTAGTGATGTACGTGGTGGTGGTGCCAAGCCTTGGAGGCAAAAAGGTACGGGTCGTGCTCGTGCGGGTACATCAAGTAGTCCTATTTGGCGCTCTGGTGGTGTAACTTTTGCTGCCAGACCTAGAAATTATAGTCAAAAATTAAATAAGAAGATGGTGCGTGCAGCATTCGCGACTATTCTGTCTCAGTTGGTTCGTCAAGAACGCTTGTATGTTGTAGATACCTTTGCAGTGACTGAGCCTAAGACAAAACAAGCACTAGAATTATTAGAAAAGCTTTCTGTTACATCGGCATTAATAGTAACTGAAGAAGCAGATAAAAATTTATACCTGTCAGTGCGTAATTTGCCATTTGTAGATGTTACTGAAATAGGTGGCTTGGATCCGGTGAGCTTGGTTAGGTATGAACATGTCATAGTTACCAAGGACGCATTAGGGGCTATTGAGGAGTGGTTGCAATGAATCAAGAACGATTAATGACCATTTTGCTTGGCCCACATATTTCTGAGAAGACTTCTATTGCGGCTGAAAAAAACAACCAACACGCATTTAAAGTGATTCGTGGTGCTAAAAAAGAAGAGATCAAAAAAGCGGTTGAAAAGTTATTTGATGTGAAAGTCGCAGCAGTAAATACAATTAATATGAAAGGTAAGACAAAACGTTTTGGTCAGCGTGCTGGCAAACGTTCAGACTGGAAGAAAGCTATTGTGACCCTTGAAGCTGGACATGATATTGATTTTGGTGGATTTGAGTAAATAGAAAGACACACGTTATGGCATTACAAAAAGCAAAACCAACATCCCCGGGAAGAAGATTTGTAGTCAAAGTGACTACGCCCGGTTTATATACGGGTGGCCCGTACAAGCCGCTTTTAGATGAAAAGCGTAGAACGGGTGGAAGAAACAATAATGGCCGAATTACTACAAGGCATCGTGGTGGCGGTCATAAGCAACGTTATCGCATTGTTGATTTCAAACGTAATAAAGATGAAATCACGGCAAAAGTAGAAAGAATAGAGTACGACCCGAATAGAAGCGCGCATATTGCATTATTAAAATATGCTGATGGTGAGCGACGTTACATTATTGCACCTAAAGGGTTAGAGGTTGATAACGAAGTGGTATCTGGAACTCAGGTGCCGATTAAAGTCGGTAACTCATCTCCGGTTCGAAACATACCGGTAGGAACAATAATACATAACATTGAGTTGAAGCCTGGAAAAGGTGCTCAAATTGGTCGAAGTGCTGGAGCGGCGGTTCAAATTGTTGCCCGCGAAGGTAACTATGCCACCTTGCGTTTACGTTCAGGTGAAATGCGCAAAGTCTTATCAGAATGTCGCGCAACCATTGGTGAAGTAGGTAATGCAGAACATAACTTACGTAAGTTAGGTAAGGCTGGTGCAAAACGTTGGCGTGGAGTTCGTCCTACTGTACGGGGTGTTGCCATGAACCCTGTTGATCACCCACATGGTGGTGGTGAAGGTAAAACTTCAGGCGGTAGACATCCTGTTTCTCCATGGGCGATGCCTACGAAAGGTTTTAAGACAAGAAAGAATCATCGAACGGATCGTCTGATTGTGCGGCGACGTAATAAGAAATAAATAATTTTAAGAATTAAATAAGTACTTAAGAGATAAAGCAATGCCAAGATCGTTACGAAAAGGACCTTATATTGATCATCATTTGATGAAAAAGGTAGAAGTAGCCGCAGCTAATAATGACCGTAAGCCTATTAAAACCTGGTCACGACGTTCTTTAGTAATACCTGAAATGGTTGGTTTAACGATAGGCGTGCATAACGGCCGAGTACATATACCGGTATTGGTTAGTGAAAATATGGTAGGGCATAAATTAGGTGAGTTTGCGGCAACGCGAACTTTTAAAGGTCACTCTGGAGATCGTAAGACGTAATCGTTATGGAAGTTTCAGCAAAATTAACCTTTATAAGAATTGCACCGCAAAAGGCTCGTCTCGTTGCTGACCAAGTGCGTGGTCAAAAAGTAGATCGTGCATTAGAGATACTAAAGTTTAGCCAGAAAAAGGGTGCAGTATTAGTTAAAAAAGTACTTGAGTCAGCTATTGCTAATGCCGAACATAATGAAGGTGCAGATATTGACGAATTAAAAATTTCAAAGATATTTGTAGATGAAGGACCTACGCATAAGCGTTTTCGAGCGCGTGCTAAAGGGCGCGCCGCTAAAATATTAAAGCGAACCAGTCACATCACTGTGCAAGTAAGTGATAAATAACTGTTAAATATAAATCAGATATAAATCCAATATAGATCAATATAGATAATGAGAAAACTTATGTGTAAAACCACTACATCATTCACTCTAAACGAAGGTAAGTGCTAGGTTATGGGTCAAAAAGTACATCCAACTGGAATACGTTTAGGGATATCAACCGAATGGACATCAAGGTGGTATGCGGAAGGTAGAGGGTATGCAGAGTTTTTGCAAAGTGACTTAGAGATAAGAGAATACTTAAAAAAGAAATTGAAACAGGCGTCGGTAAGTAGAATTCAAATTGATCGACCAGCTAAAGCAGCATTTATTACTATTCATACGGCTCGTCCTGGAATAGTAATCGGAAAAAAAGGTGAAGATATCGAAGCGCTTCGTAAAGAGGTCGCTAGAAGAACTGGGCTAAGCGTAAACAATGTAAAAATTAATATTGAAGAAATACGCAAGCCAGAAATAGATTCACAGTTAGTAGCAGAGAGTATTGCGCAACAATTAGAGCGCCGCATTATGTTTAGGCGTGCTATGAAACGTGCAGTAAGTAACGCAATGCGCTTAGGTGCATTAGGTGTAAAAATTAATGTGGGTGGGCGTTTGAATGGTGCTGAGATTGCACGTAGCGAATGGTATCGAGAAGGCCGAGTACCTTTGCACACATTGCGTGCCAATATAGATTATGGATTTGCAGAAGCGTTAACTACTTATGGAATTATTGGTATTAAAACCTGGATATATAAGGGTGATGTATACGATTTAAATGACAAAGAAAGTGATGATGTTGCAGATAAGCCAAAATCATCTGCAAAGAAGCCTAAACAAAAAACAAATTAAAAATATTAAATATATATAGTCATGCTACAACCTAAACGCACAAAATTTCGCAAGCAATTTAAGGGCCGTAACCGCGGTCTTGCATTGAATGGTAATAAAGTAAGTTTTGGCGAATACGGTTTAAAAGCTGTAGCGCGCGGACGTATTACTGCACGACAAATAGAGGCTGCACGTCGTGCTATGACCCGACATGTAAAACGTGGTGGTAAAATTTGGATTCGTATATTCCCGGATGTACCTGTAACTAAAAAACCACTAGAAGTTAGGCAGGGTAAAGGTAAAGGTAATGTTGAATATTGGGTATGCAAAATTCAACCTGGAAAAATGTTATATGAAATGGAAG
>CAZFEP010000142.1:0-4430 GCA_964517365.1 uncultured Thiotrichales bacterium
AAGGAGTATTTTTCCTATAGAGAATTAATGGCTGCAATATCGAATAAGCCTTTGATTTTTTCATTGGCATTGGTTCTGGTGAGTGGCCTTTTTTCTATGGCGATGCATACCCCTTTTCATAATAGTGGTTGGGTGTGGATGAAAGCAGCGCTAGGTTTGCTAATGTTCGAATGGATTTTAATTGGTGTGTCTGGTCCAGCTCAAAAAGCCTTTGCAATTATTAGTCATGAAGGTTTCGAACTAGAGACTGAAAGAATGGTATTAGAGGAACTGCATCGACAAGAGCTGGGCTCGGTTTGGATTATGTTGATTGTGGTTATAGTTAATGTTGTCTTAGCGGTTTGGCGGCCAGGAATATTTGCTAAAAAAAGAACTAAGGTATCGTAGCCAGTGTAATTGATCTAAAGTATTTGGGCTCGAAAAATTGAGCGAATGTTTTGATATATCGTAGTGGATTAGTCTATTTAGTCGGCTCTATTAGTTGGACCTTTTATAGTAGGCGTATAAATATAGTCGAGGTATTAAGGGAGGGGAAGGCAGTGTTGCCTTCGGTTTGAGAGCTTGATTGTTTTAGTTGATACACCGGGCTTATCAGGTTTGAGGTGATAAAACCCGGTGTAGTACACAACTTTTTACTGGTTTATTTTGCTGGTTTATTTTGCTGGTTTATTAAGTCTTAATAAAAATTAAGCTTTTTTAGTCCAGGCGCTGCACCAGCCATTACCTTGTACAAGCTTTCCAGGGAAAATACTGCATGGTCCGGTTTCACTGCCTTCTTCGCCTGTGTAGAGTTGGCATGTGCTACAAAGCGCAGCTTCATCTGTTCTTGCAGTAGAGGTCGTTGCATCAGCAACATAGTTAAGAGATACAGCAATCGGATCATCTTCTGCAACCACTGGCATATCTTCAGCGTATGCAATGCTGGAAAGAGAAATCAAGCTGGTTGCAGGTAGAATGGCCACACCCATTCCCAGTTTCTTTAAGAATGATCTTCGGTATTCGTTAGTAAGCTTATTTTCGTTCATTTGGTACTCCAATTTCCCTAGTAAAAAGTTAATAAGTAAATAAAGTTAATCGTTAGAAAACTTATTTCTAATCATTACATCATTTCGTAACATTTAAATACTCAATATATATTAGTCAATTTTTGTAGCAATAAGTTTATCTTAATTTCTGATATAGATGTGTAAATAGAGGTTTAACTGCCAACCAAATAAAAATGATTCTCATTTACTTAGTCGCTGTACTGCATCATAAGTGTGCATAAGATTATATTTTACAATTATTTGCAGATAACATGCTTCAGTATTTGGAAATGTATAGGTCAATGCCGACTAAGTTAATGACGGAAATTGACTAATTAAACAAAGAGTTTAAGTAAATAATTGTAATGTAACGATCGTTGAGTTTGATCGTTACATCAAATTTGACATCGGACTTGCTTGGTCAATAGTAATTTATTAATCAGGCTGGTTGTTTGTTGAATATTTTTAGATAAAAATTAATTAATTTACGTGATCAGCTATATGTGTTCTTAATTATCTGATATGGACAAGGTGTATTCTTGTTGACGGTGTTCTAATTTTTCAAATAAGTCTATTACCCATACTGCATTTTTTTCAACACGGTTAATATTTTTCTTAAATAGTGGGTTCACTTCATTTGATTCTAAATAGTTCTTGTCGACGCAATTAATCAGGAAGAGACATTCTTTTAATGGTGCTTCATGCTTTTGCGTGATGAAAGAAAATTGTAAGTAAGTAGAAACAAACATATTGTAAAGCAGTTTGAATTTTTTCTGGGTGGAAACTACAGCTCTTTGGTCAACAGAATTCATGCCTCTTCTTTGCAGCTCATGGCCAATTTCAGCATACAATAAACGTGCTGCACGTATTCCATTATGGCAGTCTTTGGGTAATGCATATATTCCACAGTCAGCACGCGAATATAGTTCTTCAGCTTTGTCTAATAAGCGTTGCACCATCTCTAAAATTTCGGCATTAAAAACAGGTTCTTTCATCCAATTATTGTAATTAAGACCTAATTCACTAAACCACTCTAAAGGTAAATAGAGTCTACCTGCACGAGCATCTTCGCCAATATCACGTGCGATATTGGTCAGCTGCATGGCAACTCCCAAGTCACTTGCTCTGGCAAGTACTTCTGGTTCACGCTTGCCCATGATAATGGACATCATGACACCTACTGTGCCTGCTACTCTGGCAGAATAGTCGATAAGTTCTGATAAGTTTTTATATTTTCGGCCTGATGCATCCCAAGTAAAGCCTTCTAGAAGTGCATCAAGAATATCTCGTGGTATATCAAAGTCATGGACCACTGCGGCCATGGCTCTATCTTCTATATTATTAAGTTGATGTTTTGAGTAAATGTTATCTAGGCGCAGATTTAATTCATCTAATGATTTAAAAGGATCTGCAGCATCATCAATTTTGTCATCTGCCACTCGGCAAAATGAATACAATGCCTTTGCGGGGTTGCGTATGTGTTTGGGTAATAAGAAAGATGCAGCATAGAATGATTTTGATCCATCTTTAAGTAATTCGTTTACTTGTTTTAAGTCGGTGGATGTGAAATTAATTTGCATATTGGTATACCTTTGCATCAGGAACGACAGTGTCGAGAACTTTTGCGGAAGACAGTACGCCTGGAACACCTGCTCCTGGGTGCGTGCCTGCTCCTACAAAAAATAAATTCTTAATATCATTGCACTTGTTATGCGGTCTAAACCATGCGCTCTGTCTGAGTAAAGGTTCCAGGCTAAAGCCTGCGCCGCGATACGATAAAAGACGATTTTGAAAGTCTAGGGGTGTGGTAACAAATGAAGTTACGAGCTGATTTTTAAGATCTGGCAAGATGGTTTCGCTTAGGCGTTTTTCAATAGCTTGGCGATAGGGTTCTGCTTCTTTTTTCCAGTCTATATCTGCAGCTAAATTGGGAACGGGTGAAAGCACATAAAAACTATCACAGCCATCCGGAGCAAGTGATGGATCGGTTGCCGTAGGGCGATGAAGGTAAAGGCTGAAATCTTTAGCTAATATTTTATGTTTAAAGATATCGTTTAGTAATCCTTGGTAACGAGGACCCAGTGCAATGGTGTGATGTTTTACGTCTGGATAGGTGCGCTTGGTACCAAAATACCAGACAAATAAACCATTTGAGTAATTAGCTTTTTCTACGCGTTTAGCATTCCAATGTCTTGGCAAATTTTCGGGCAAAAGATTTTTGTAAGTCCATGCGGCATCTGCGTTAGATACCACTACATCTGCTTTTATGGTTTCACCATTCTTAAGTTCTACGCCTACTGCTTTTTTGTTATCAATTAAGATGCGTTGGACTTCTGAATTACATTGAATTTGATTGCCTTGTTGTTTGATTAAACTGGCTAAACCATTGACAAGCTTACCGGTGCCACCCATTACAGAATGCACGCCCCATTTAAGCTCTAAAAAAGATATAAGGGAGTAGATAGAGGTTGCTGTTAGTGGGTTGCCACCAATTAACAAAGGATGAAAGCTTAATACTATTCTCAAGCGTTTATCGCGGATAAACTTTGAAACCATTCCATATACAGTTTTATAACTATGTAATGTGAGCATGTCCGGGATAATACGTAACATGTCAGTAAAAGAATTAAAGGGTACATGCCCTAGTTGTTGAAAGCCTACTTTAAAGATGCGTTCACTCATCTTTAGATATCGTTCGTATCCTGCAACATCATCAGGATTAAATTTACGAATTTCTTCTTTGGTTTGTTCGATGTTTCCGCTGTAGTTAAAGGTTTCACCATCATCAAATCGAATCTGGTAATAAGGTTTCATTAAACGAAGATCGATTTCTTCTTTGAAATTGCGTCCACATAGCTCCCAAAGTTCTTCTAGTAAAAAGGGTGCAGTGATAATGGTGGGGCCGGCATCAAAGGTGAAGCCATCTTGTTTGTAAACATAAGCTCTACCACCAGGTTTATCGAGTTTTTCTAAAACAGTGACGTTATAATTTCTCGCGCCCAGTCGTACAGCTGCGGCAAGTCCGCCGAAGCCACTTCCAATCACAATTGCGTGAGGCTTTTCAGGCTTTATCAGTGCTTGGTCTACTGATCGTGGCAGAGATGTCAAAATATATTTACTCTAATGACTGTCAATAAAGGTTGACAGTATAGCAAGGAATGCCGGATGGGATCGATTAAATTAGGTTATTTATTGATCAATCAATTTATGTTTTTCTGCAATCTCAAGTATTAACCTTGCAAACGTAGCGGGTTCTTCCTCGTGACCTAAATGACCTAGTGCAGGAATTTCATGTAAGAACGAATTGACCATCCATTTATGCACACGCCTTGATTCATTGATGGATATGGTTTGATCATTTTCGCAAGCCATGAGGTGTAATTCTGGCTCCAGCTTTGGAAATTC
>CAZFEP010000143.1:0-4373 GCA_964517365.1 uncultured Thiotrichales bacterium
CAACTTCTTCTCCATTGCTGTTGTAGATTTGATAATTAAAATCAACATCCGCATCCGTTGCAGAACCTATGACTAAAATTTGATCGCAACCTACACCTAATTTCCGATCAGCAATCCGACGAATTTTTTCGCTGGTTAATTGTAGATCTTGATTCACAGCATCAAAGACGACGAAATCATTACCTAATCCGTGCATTTTTGCAAATCGAAATTTCATAACAATCCACGCAATAAATATGGCTTTACTTCTAATAGCAAAATGTTAATTAAACCTATTCGTTAAGTTTATTCTTTAGAGCATTACAAACCTTACTTCATTAAACGAACATACTCTTTATAAATACACTTATCCATTACTGTAAAAATGTTTTTCGAGCATGCATGATTTGCACTTTCGAGATCCACAACACCTTCTTGTAACCATAACGAATGCACTTTTTTGTCTATACATTGCTCAGTAAGTTCCGGAACATACTTGGGTGCTCGAAAAACATTCACTAAATCCACTGCAAATGGAACCTCTAACAAAGAAGAATACGCCTTAACACCCAATACTTCTTTCACTGCAGGTCGCACTGGAATAATTTCAAAACCAAACTGCTGCATGTGTTTTGCAACGCGATGGCTGGGGCGATCTGGTTTGGGTGACAACCCTATCACTGCAATGCTTTTAACACGTTTAAATAGTACGACTAATTCATCATCTGCTGGCAAACTATAGGTTTTATCTATTTTCTGATTCATTATTTTTGTTTCACCTATAAGTATCCATATATCAGCATGTGTCGGTCGCTAACGACATCTATATTCAAGCTACCTAATTCAGTGTTATCAATCTGTGTGCGCACCTCGTTTGGTGTGAACGCTGCTAATAAAGAGTTATAAAAATCTTTGCGCAATATTTCAGGTTCTTCGCTCGCATATTGATCAACCAATTCATCTGCGAGTTGTTTTGTCTCGGGTCGATACAAATCACATACGTAGATAGCTGTATCGGTTTGGTTGTTTTTATTACTTACAATTTGCTTAATGATTGACCATAAATGCTGTGGTTCATGCAAATGATGTAACAGGCTATTGGAAATGATTGCATCGTAACTAACATTATCAAAAATACAATTGGGTAATTGTTGATGATGCAGCGTTATACGTTCAGTGAGTGATGCTTGTTTGATTAATTTTTCTGCTTGCTTGAGCATTTCTTCAGCACCATCCAACGCATCAATTTTGCTTGCTGGAAATTGATTCGCAAAACGCACGGTGACATCACCCGAACCACAACCAAGGTCTAGAAATGTTTTTAATGGCGGATCATTTGGGAATATTTGGCAAAAATTTTCGATTACGGACTGATGTGCAACCTCAAAGTCAGCATTTGAATAGGCAAGGACCTGCTCAATATTATTCATGAGTTCCGGTTCAGGTATTCTCTCCACAGTGTTTATACCGTAATGCTTATGTTTGGTTTATGTCTGGTTTATGCTTGGCTTGTACTTGGAATAATTTCATTTGCGAGCAATTGATCAAATGTTTCACGCATGCGGATAATATGCGCTTCGTCTCCATCGACAAGTATTTCTGCTACCCGTAAACGCGTATTGTAGTTGCTTGCCATAACAAACCCGTAAGCTCCTGCCGCGTGGACTGCGAGCAAACTGCCCTCTTGAATGTCTAGCTTACGGTCCTTACCCAGAAAATCGCCGGTTTCACACACGGGCCCGACAACGTCATAGTTAATTGTATTGCCAGTGGTTTGTTCAACCGCTGCAATATCATGCCAGGCAGAATATAAAGAAGGGCGCATTAAATCATTCATCGCAGCATCTACCAGTGCGAAGTTTTTATCAGTTGTGTGTTTGATATGTTCGACTCGTGTAAGCAGAACGCCTGCATCTCCTACTATAGATCGTCCTGGTTCAATAAATATCTCAAGCTCTCGACCCTGCATAAACGGGGCAAGCACTTCCGCATACTGTTGCATGCTAGGCGGCTGTTCACCGTCTTCATAACGAATACCTAAGCCCCCACCTATATCTACATGTCTAAGCTGAATGCCGGCATCACTTAGTTGGTCAACCAACTTGAACACTTTTTCAAAACAAGACTGAAAAGGACTTAAATCCAGTAACTGTGATCCTATATGGCAATCTACCCCTACTGCATTTAGATGACTGCATGCGTTGATGTTCTGATAAATTTCCAATGCATCATTAATATCCACTCCAAATTTATTTTCTTTTAAACCAGTGGAAATATAAGGATGTGTTGTGGCATCTACATCTGGATTTACCCGCAAGGATACGTTGGTGTGTAGGTCCATTTCTTTAGTAATGGCATCTAGGCGTTGCAACTCTGCTGTAGATTCTATGTTGAAACAATCTATTCCAAGCACCAATGCACGACGAATCTCATCGGAGCGCTTGGCTACTCCGGAAAATACAACTTTGTTAACGTCTCCCCCTGCACGTATCACGCGCTCAAGCTCTCCAATCGAAACAATATCGAAGCCTGCTCCTAGTTTGGCCAACAGATTTAATACCGCAAGATTGGAATTGGCTTTCACCGCATAACAAATGCGCGCTGGCCACTGACTTAGGGCCTTTTCATAGGCCAGATAGTTGTATTCAATAGCGGCTTTAGAATAGACATAGCATGGTGTGCCATAAACATCTGCCAATTCTTGGAGTGCCACACCTTCTGCATGCAGAAGGTTATTTTTATATTCAAATACATTCATGGCTTATACAGCAATTTTTTAATTAGCTTATTATTAATCGTAACTTTGAAAATAAGGGAGTTGAAAAATCGTTAGCTCGTTGATTTTTCTTTTTTAAGCTGTGAATCTTCTTCCGGCAAATATAAGTCGCCTGTTTGCCCGCAAGCACTGAGCAGGAAACCGCTACCCATCAAGGTTAGCAGCAACATGACAAGAAAATATGGTTTGAGGTGTAACATCTATATACTCGCTAATGAGACGCCCTAATGAGACGCCATTGTATAGACCAATTCATCTATAGACCATTGCTGAGACAAGAAACCTTCGCTACTACAATAGTTTTTACATTTTTCTAGAACATTAACCCAACCATCAAACCAGACAATAACCTTAACATTTACATGTATGCCGCTCTCCACGATTGAAATTGAAACTCAAAGTAACCCAGATTGCGCAGTGATTTGGCTGCACGGGCTCGGTGCAAATGGACACGATTTTGAGCCCATCGTTGCCGAGTTAAATCTACCCTCCTCGATTCGAGCAAAATTCATCTTTCCTAACGCACCCATTCAAGCAGTGAGCTTGAATAACGGCATGCAAATGCCATCCTGGTATAACATTTACGGGTTAGCAGAAGATAGTCAGGAAGATGAAGCCGGTATTAAAAAAATTAACCAAGAAATTAATTTACTCATACAGCAAGAAATAGACAAAGGAATTGCCACAGATAAAATTGTCTTGGCAGGATTCTCTCAAGGAGGTGCGCTGACGTTGTATTCGGGTCTTAATTATCCTCTGCCATTAGCAGGGTTGCTTGCACTATCCTGTTATTTGCCTTTGCGTGAGCAATTAGAAGATTTTGCCAAGCATGCTGATCGTGATCTGCGTATTTTCTTAGCGCATGGCACACATGACGATGTCGTGCCCCTTGCCTTTGCACAACAAGCAAAAGAACGACTAGAACAACAAGGCTTCACCCTTAATTGGCATACTTATACTTGTGCGCATACGGTATGTGCAGACGAAATTAAGGATATACGTGAATTCCTTCTTCGTTGCTGGCAATGAATCAAGCGCTACTGAATAAATTCTTTAAGCCGTTCTTTTGCATTCTTAATTTGAGCAGTCACCTGAGCAGGCGATGTGCCACCGTAGGTGTTCTTTGACGCAACAGAACCTTCGACCGATAAAATTTTAAACACATCTTCTGAAATAGCCGGGCTGAATTTTTGCAATTCATGCAAGCCTAGTTCATCCAGCTTTTTGTTTTGCTGAATGGCATATTTTACGGCCATACCCACCACCTCATGTGCATCACGAAAGGGTAGTTTTTTCTGAACAAGATAATCCGCAAGATCGGTTGCAGTCGCATAGCCTTGCTGAGCAGCCTGCATGAGTACTTCTCGATTCACTTTGATATGTGGAATCATATTGGCAAACGCCACCACACAATCGTGAACGGTATCGACCGAATCAAACAAAGGCTCTTTGTCTTCTTGATTGTCTTTGTTGTAGGCCAAAGGCTGGCTTTTCATCAAGGTTAGTAGCGCAAATAAATTTGCGTACACGCGCGCTGTTTTGCCTCGCACTAACTCCGGCACATCCGGGTTCTTTTTCTGCGGCATAATTGACGAACCTGTGCAGAAACGATCCGGTA
>CAZFEP010000144.1:0-4313 GCA_964517365.1 uncultured Thiotrichales bacterium
GCCATCGCTAAAGTAAGGCCAATTACCACTCCCCAGATTATTCCAATGTTCAGGGGGTGTTTAACATTCATTACCGCTCTCCTAAATTGATACTTTGTTATGTAAATTAAGTTATAAAAATTCTTTTGTTTTGGTGTTTTATCCCGTCAATACGGTCTCGCTAATATTATCTATTATGAAAGGAATAAATAGATTCGCAACATATTAGATCTCTATGCCTGACAATTCGTTCACGAAATGTAGTCCATGTATACATTATATGTTGATTTTAAAGCCTTCACCCCCGACCATCGGCACTAATTATGGTTAATCAGCACGTAGATTGGCCAAAACTCAAGGGTTTTAGCGACTTACCCTCTAGATGCAGCAGCCTTTGCACACCATTTTGCAGGGTTAATCGGATTTCCTTGCCTGCGAATTTCGAAGTATAGCCCTGGTTTATTGTAGCCCCCGCTGTTTCCAACAGTAGCTACCTTTTCACCTGCATCCACCCATTCGCCGACCTGCTTGAATAAACTCTGATTATGGCCATAAAGACTCATATAGCCGTCGCCATGATCAATAATGATCAATAAACCCAAACCTCGCATCCATTCGGCAAATGCAACTCTGCCGTGATAAATAGTGCGCACATTATTGCCTTCATTACTTGGGATAAATACGCCTTGCCAATTCATGCTGCTTCTTGCTGAGTTGCGTTTTTGTCCAAACTTATTGCTAGGCTTGCCCACCACTGGCCAATACAATTTACCTTGTGACTTATTAAACCCTTTACTTTTATCTACGACAGGAATATCTGCTAAGGCTGTACGGAGTTTTTCTATCAACCCCTTCAAAGATTTCTCGTTACCTTCAAGACTTGCAAGCTTTTGTTTTTCAGAGCTCACGTTACTATTCAATGAATCAACTGCCGATTTACGCTGTTTTTGGGCTGTTTCAAGCAAATTTCTTTCATTTAACAAACTTACCTTAGCCTGCTCATTGAGCGCTTGCTCTTGTTTAATCACCGCCTGAACATCAACAACAGACTGCAAAACTTTAGTCGCTTTACCCATTTCATTAAGACGCGCACGATGGAGGTAGTCATAGTAAATTAAGTTACGACCTAATTTTTCTGGCTCTTCCTGGTTCAACAACAATTTTAACTTTTGCTGGCCGCCATATTGATGCTCCGAACGAATCTGCGCATATAAGATGTCTTGATGTTTTGCCAATTGTTTTTGCAGTTGCATTTCCTCTGCTTGTAGTTGAGTTATTTTATTACGGCTTTTTATAAGGCTTGCCTCGGTTGCAACCAGCTGTTGATTTAAATTACCGATATTCTGCTCGGACTCTCTTAGCAGCTTTTCCAAACCGCCCAATTCTCCACTTTGTTGTTCTAATTTTTTTTGAGAGGTGCGGATTTGCTCTTGTACCTGAACAAGCTTTTTCTCTGCTTCTTTTTGAGTAGGCTCGGCATACAGTGCACTTGCATGCGCCACAGCAAAGCATAAAAACAATGCTAGATAGATATTTCGAAACATCTTAATTATGGAGTCTTAGTATCAATTTTGTTCAAACTTTGATCGCTTAATTCAACCATCATATTACCATAAGGTACTGATATATATAGTTTATTAATGTATTAGACATTTATAATATTAGCCTATACTATCTAACTATAAGTTTGCATGAAAGCGTAAACCTACTACTTAGGACCAATATTTCATATGAGTATAGCTGCTGAAGATCTCATCTCAAGAGAAGAGGATATAGAACAAGCCTCGCGTTCCCTTAAAGCGATGTCGCATCCTTTGAGATTAAAGATTCTTTGTATTCTGGGTGATCGCGAAGTCAGCGTGCAAGATATTGTCGATACTGTCGGCACTTCTCAAAGTAACATCTCCCAGCATCTCGCAATTCTACGTGACAAAGGCATCTTAGCCTCTCGTAAAGATGCTAACCGTGTATTTTATCGAGTTGGTGATGAGCGCACACTTAGTTTAATAAACATGATGCAACAGGTATTCTGCTCCTCACACTAGTCGCACAACGTTTTTACACACCCAATATTTAAGCCACTTCTCATATGCAAGAATATATAGAATTTGCAGGACGTCACCCGCTGTTATTTGTCGCACTCGCGGCGGTCATTGCACTTATTATTATGACCGAATTACGCCGTGCCACTAAAGGTTTCAAAGAAGTATTACCTGCTGAAGCAGTTCGGTTGATCAATAAAGAAGATGCGATGGTATTAGATATACGCGAAGCCAACGAACTAGGGCAGGGCACCATTATTGATTCAAAACATATTGCCCTAAGTGCACTTCCCGATAAAATAGCTAGTCTGCCCAGCGATAAAAACAAACCTATCATTGTATTTTGCAAAATGGGGAGTCGTTCATCACAAGCGTGTAAGTTATTATTAAAAAATAGTTATACCAATGTGTTTGGTTTAAAAGGTGGGATCACCTCTTGGGTGAATGATCAACTCCCCATTACTAAAAAATAAGGACTACAACATGAGCGCACCAGAAGTTTTAATTTATACCGGACACCGTTGTGCCTACTGCAATGCAGCAAAAAAAATGCTGGATAGCAAGAATGTCACTTACACTGAAATTAACATTCATGAAGACTCTGCCAAAGCTGAAGAAATGGTAGAGCGCACAAAGCGTCAGACGGTACCGCAAATATTTATTGGCGATATTCATGTGGGAGGGTTTGATGACATGGCAGCGCTTAATACTGAAGGTAAATTGGATGACCTGTTAAAAGGAAATGATTAAGGCCAAGAAGAACTGAATCAATATTGTAGAGAAAGCGAAATCCAATTCAGTCATAATTGATCATCCTTAAGATTAAACTTATAAGATAATGGCTGACAAACCCGCTCAAAAATTCGAAATTCAAAAAGTATATATAAAAGATTTATCTTTCGAGACTCCAAACTCCCCTAAAATCTTTACTGAAAAATGGAATCCTAAAACGGATGTTCATATTCAAACCGATAACACCAAGTTGGATGAAAAGCTTTTTGAAGTTGTCACAACGATCACCGTAACCGCAACCCAAGAGGAAAAAACTGCCTTTTTAGTTGAGGTAAAACAAGCAGGAATATTTTTTATAGAAAACTTCCCGGAAGAACAGCACAGACAACTACTAGGAAGTTACTGCCCCAACATATTATTTCCATTCGCACGAGAAACGGTTGCAGAACTGGTGACAAAAGGTGGATTCCCGCAGCTACTGCTTAACCCTGTTAATTTTGACGCGCTCTATCAACAACATCTATCTGCGGTGAATGAGCAAAAAGAAAATCCAGAGCAAATCAAACATTAAGCTATGGCTACTGCTGCAGTATTAGGCGCAGGCTCTTGGGGAACTGCGTTAGCCATTCAATTAGCTAATAACAACCATGCGGTGAAACTTTGGGGCCACGATGCGGACCATGTAAAAGTTTTACAGAAGAATCGTGTAAATAAACGTTACCTTGCAGAGAAACCATTCCCTGAAACCTTATCGGCTGAAACTTCGCTCTCCACTACTATTCAAGACAGTGAATTTATTCTATCAGTCGTTCCAAGCTATGCAATGCGAGAAACCTGTGAAAAATTAAAACAATTAACTGCTACGAGTTCGTTTACCAATAAATTTATTTGGGCAAGCAAAGGGTTTGAAAAAAAATCCAAAATGATGATGCATCAAGTAGTGGAAGATGTATTGGGAAATGACATTCACTCTGCCGTATTGTCCGGACCATCATTTGCAAAAGAAGTAGCCAGCAGTATGCCGACTGCAGTATCTCTAGCCTCTAATAATCTTGAATATGCGAAAGAGCTAGCTGCATATTTTCATAGTGATAGCTTTCGTGTCTATGCAAGTGACGACGTGGTTGGTGTTGAACTAGGTGGCACAGTAAAAAATGTTCTTGCAATTGCATCCGGTATTGTTGATGGGCTAGGGTTTGGTGCAAATGCACGCGCTGCCTTAATAACACGTGGCATGGCAGAGATGATGCGATTGGGTGTTACATTAAATGCAAAACCACAAACATTGATGGGCTTGGCAGGGATGGGGGATTTAGTACTGACTTGTACCGACAACCAATCCCGTAATCGAAGACTGGGTATTGCATTAGCACAAGGAAAAACAGCAAAGCAATATATGAATGAACTAGGGCAAGCTGTTGAAGGTTTTCATGCTGCAGAAGTGGTATACGAAGTAGCAAAAGACAACCATGTTGAAATGCCAATTTGCCACCAAGTATGGAATGTTTTAAGTGAAAAAGTAGATCTTAAAACAGCTATTGCACAATTGCTTGGTCGTGA